>NZ_NKUH01000082.1:0-15483 GCF_009192895.1 Xanthomonas sp. LMG 12460
GATCCGCGGAAGGGGCATCCTGCCCCTGCCGCGGACGGCGTACATCCATGTACGCCGCCCTTCGGGTGTTTCCCCGCGATGGCCGCCGCTACGGAAGGGAACCCGGTAAATCAAAAGCCAAAAAGCAACAGCAGAAGCAACAGCAACAGATGAAGCGGGAGCAGAAGCAGAAGCGGAAGCGGAAGCGGAAGCGGCAAGATCGAAGCAGCGTCGAGAAGTACGAACAACTGCGCAGCAGCCCAACCACAACAGCGAACAACAGCTCACACGTTCAACAACAAAAACTCCCGCTCCCAAGAACTGATCACCCGGAAGAACGTCTCGTACTCCTTGCGCTTGACCGAAATGTACGCCCGCACGAAACGCGGCCCCAGCAACTCCTGCAACGGCCCGCACCGCTCCAGCTCGTCCAGCGCCTCGCCCAGCGAGCGCGGCAACTGATAGCCCATCTGCTTGCCGCTGCCGGTGGTCGGCTCGGTCGGCTCGAGCTTCTCGCGGATTCCGAGCAAGCCGCAGGCCAGCGTCGCCGCCATCGCCAGATAGGGATTGGCGTCGGAGCCGGCGAAGCGGCTCTCCACGCGCATGTTCTCGATCGTGTCGATCGGTACGCGCAGGCCGCAGGTGCGGTTGTCGAAGCCCCACAGCACATTGCTCGGCGACACCTCGCCGAACATCAGCCGGCGGTAGGAATTGACGTTGGGCGCGAAGAACGCCATCGCCATCGGCACGTACTTCTGCAGGCCCGCCAGGTAATGGGCGAAGGTGCGGCTGTACTCGCCGGCGCGGCGGCCGCTGAAGACGTTCTTGCCGTGCTTGTCCACCAGGCTCTGGTGGATGTGCATCGCACTGCCCGGCTCGTTCTCCATCGGCTTGGCCAGGAAGGTGGCGTAGACGCCGTGGCGCAGCGCCGCCTCGCGCATGGTGCGCTTGAACAGGAACACCTGGTCGGCGCGCGACAGCGCGTCATCGTGGGTGAAGTTGACCTCCAGCTGCGCCGCGCCGGATTCGTGGATCAGCGTGTCCACGTCCAGCTCCATCGCGTCGCAATAGTCGTACATCAGGTCCAGGATCGGATCGAACTCGTTGACCGCGTCGATCGAGTACGACTGCCGTGCCGTCTCCGGCCGGCCCGAGCGGCCGGCCGGCGGCAGCAACGGAAAGTCCGGGTCGGTGTTCTTCTGCACCAGGAAGAACTCCAGCTCCGGCGCCACCACCGGCTTGCAGCCGATCGCCGCATACGCCTCCAGCACCCCGCGCAGCACGTTGCGCGGCGCCAGTTCGTGGGGCTGGCCTTCCTTGGTATAGCAATCGTGAATCACCTGCGCGGTGGGGTCGGCGGCCCACGGCACCATGCGCACCGTGTCCGGGTCCGGGCGCAGCTGCATGTCCGAATCCGACGGCGAAGTCAGGTCGTAGTAATCGTCCGGGTAGTCGCCGGTGACCGTGGTGGCGAAGATGCCCTCGGGCAGGCGCGTGCCGTAGTCGTGCGAGAACTTGGCGGCGGGAATGATCTTGCCGCGCGCGTTGCCAGTGATGTCCGGCACCAGGCACTCGACCTCGGTGATGTGGCGTTCCTTGAGCCAGCGCCGCAGCGAGCTTTCCTGCTGTTCCGGGGTGTGCTTGCGCGATCGGGGTCGACTGGCCATGGGAATCAGTGCCTGCGGCTGGCCGCATAGTGGCGACAGGCGTCGCCGAAGGATTGGAAGATGCCGAGATAGAACGGGTCGTCGAGGACCCGCCACTCCGGATGCCATTGCACACCGAGCAGGAAACCGGGGCCGATGCCGCGGAAGGCCTCGATCAGCCCGTCCGGCGCCAGCGCCTCGACGATCAGGTCGCCGCCGAGCCGGGCCACGCCCTGGCCGTGCAGCGAGTTGACCCGCACCCGCCCGCGGCCGGCGATCTCCTCCAGCCAACCGCCTTCGCTCAGCGCCACCTCGTGCGCCGGCGCGTACTGCGCTTCCAGTGGCGCCTGCGGATCCTCGCGGTGATCGGACAGCCCCGGCTGCGCGTGCACCTTCTGGTGCAGGGTGCCGCCGAGGGCGACGTTGACTTCCTGGAAGCCGCGGCAGATCGCCAGGATCGGCAGGCCCAGCGAGATCGCCTGCGGAATCAGGTCCAGCGTGTTGGCGTCGCGCGCCGGGTCATGCAGGTTGCCGAGCCAGCTCGGCTCGTCGCTGTAATGGTGCGGCTCGATATTGCTGACCGCGCCGGTCAGCAGCAGGCCGTCGAGCCGCGTCAGCCAGGCGCGGGCGTCGACCGGCGGTTGCAGCGACGGCAGCAGCACCGGGGTCACCCCGGCCCCATCGACGGCGGCACGCAGATACTTTTCGCCCGCGGCCAGGAACGGATGATGGCCGATGAGCTTGCGGTCGGTCGGCACACCGACCAGGGGCGATACGGCCATGCGAAGAACTCGTGTGGCGTCCTCGCAAGTTACCGCGAGCGTTTTATTTTTACAACACGACACGCAGTGGGACACGGCGCACAACGCACCTGCAGAGGCGCTGACCGGCCTGCACGATGCCGCAAAATCTCCTTCGTCATGCCGCAAAAGCGCAACACGGCCAGCGTGCAGCGCGAGCGAGCGTCGGCACGTCGCCTCCTGCCGCTGTTGAGTATTCTTGACGCCATGGCGCTCTGCTAAGCTCCAAGCACTCCCGCCGTCCGCCGCGATGACCCGCATGCACGACGCCCCGCCGCTGCCCCCGGACGATGCCCAGACCCTGCAGCGTATCGCCGGCTGCGAGCAGATCGACCTGCTGCTGCCGGACTGCAACGGCCTGCTGCGCGGCAAGCGCATCGCCCGCGACGCGTTGGACAAGGTCTACCGCGAAGGGGTGTGCCTGCCGATGTCGCTGATCGCCACCGACATCACCGGCAATACCGTCGAGGAAACCGGGCTGGGCTACGACATCGGCGACGAGGATCGACTGTGCTTCCCGGTGCCGGGCAGTCTGCGACCGGTGCCCTGGGCGCCGGTGCCCTCGGCGCAACTGCTGCTGGCGATGCAGGACGGCGCCGGCGGCGCGCTCGACTTCGCCCCGCGCCAGGTGCTGGCGCAGGTGCTGGCGCGCCTGCAGGCACGCGGGCTGACCCCGGTGATCGCGGTGGAGCTGGAGTTCTACCTGTTCGATCCGCACGCCGACGCGCACGGCCGCCCGCAGCCGCCGCTGCACGCCCACAGTGGACTGCGCAACGACAGCACCCAGGTCTATTACATGCAGGAACTGGACGACCAGCGCGGCTTCACCGACGCGGTCGCGCAGGCCTGCCGCGCGCAGGGCATCCCGGCCGACACCGCGGTCGCCGAATACGCGCCCGGCCAGTTCGAGATCAACCTCAAGCACCGCGCCGATGCGCTGGCCGCCTGCGACGATGCGGTGCTGCTCAAGCGCGCGATCAAGGCGATCGCGCAGCAGCAGGGCCTGCTCGCCAGCTTCATGGCCAAGCCGTTCGCCGCGCAATCCGGCAGCGGTCTGCACGTGCACGTGAGCCTGCTCGACGATGCCGGCCACAACGTGTTCGCTTGCACCCCGCAGGCGCCGGCCGCGCCGCTGCGCCATGCCATCGGCGGATTGCAGCACAGCGCCGAGGACTGCCTGCTGCTGTTCGCCCCGCACGCCAACAGCTACCGGCGCTTCGTCGCCAATGCCTTCGTCCCGCTCAACGACAGCTGGGGCTTCAACAACCGCACCGTGGCGATGCGGGTGCCGCACAGCGACCCGGCCAACACCCGCATCGAACACCGCATCGCCGGCGCCGACGCCAATCCCTACCTGGTCGTCGCAGCGGTGCTGGCCGGCATCGAACACGGCCTGGCGCAGGGCCTAGACCCCGGCCCGCCGACCCAGGGCAACGCCTACGCGCAACACGCCGCACGCGAACCGGACTGGCGCGGCGCGATCGCCCGCTTCCTGGACAGCGACTTCGCCGCCACCGCCTTCGGCACACGTTTCCGGCATATCTACGGCCAGCAGAAACGCCGCGAGCTGCTGGACTTCCAGGCGCAGGTCAGCGATGTGGACTATCGCTGGTATTTGCGCACGGTTTGAAGGCTGGGAATCGGGAATGGTGAATCGGGAATCGAAAGCAGGCACCGCGAATGCGCCTGCAGCCCGGCGCGTGGTGTGCCTGGGTCATCGCAACGGTTCGCCGCCATGACCGGCGCTTCTCCCATTCCCCATTCCCGAGTCCCCATTCCCGGCGCGTCCTGGTACCTCGACAGCGCCGCACCGTTCCCGAAACAGGAACCACTACGAGGTCAGGTACGCGCCGACGTGTGCATCCTCGGCGCCGGCTATACCGGACTGAGTGCGGCGCTGGCCCTGGCCGAGGCCGGGTATAGGGTGGTGGTGCTGGAGGCGCAGCGGATCGGCTGGGGTGCATCCGGGCGCAACGGCGGCCAGGCCATCGTCGGCTACGGCTGCGAGCAGCACACCCTGGAAGCCCTACTCGGCCAGGACGATGCGCGGCTGCTGTTCGATTTCTCCCGCGACGGCATGCAGTTGCTGCGTACCCGCATCGCCCGCCATGGCATCGCCTGCGACTGGCGCGACGGCCATGCGCACGTAGCGATCAAGCCGCGCCAGGAACGCGCCTTGCGCGCCGGCATCATCGAGATGGCGCAGCGCTACGACTATCCGCTGCAATGGTGGGACCGCGCGCAGTTGCAGTCGCAGTTGCGCAGCCCACGCTACCTGGGCGCGATGTACGACGCGGCCAGCGGCCACCTGCATCCGCTGGACTACGCGCGCGGCCTGGCGCGGGCGGCGCTGGCGGCCGGGGTGCGCATCCACGAGCAGACCCCGGTGACGCAGCTGGTGCGCGGCGCGCGGCCGATCCTGCGCAGCGCGCACGGCGAGGTCGAGGGCGAGTTCGCCATCCTCGCCGGCAACGCCTGGTTGCGCGGCATCGCCCCGGAGCTGGAATCGCGGATCATGCCGGTCGGCACCTACATCGGCGCCAGCGCGCCACTGGGCGAGGCGCTGGCCCGCGAACTGATCGGCAACGACATGGCGGTGGCCGACGTCAACTGGGCGCTGGACTACTTCCGCCTCAGCCGCGACCACCGGCTGCTGTTCGGCGGCCGCGCCAGCTATTCGTCGCTGCCGCCGCCGGGCCTGCGCGGGGTGATGACCCGGCGCATGCGCCGGGTGTTCCCGCAGTTGCGCCAGATCGAGATGGACTCGGTGTGGGGCGGCTACGTCGACATCACCCGCAACCGCGCCCCGCATTGGGGCCGGCTGACCCCGAACGTGTACTTCGCCCAGGGCTTCTCCGGCCATGGGGTGGCCGCCACCGGCCTGGCCGGCGCGGTCATCGCGGCGGCAATCGCCGGGCAGGCGCAGCGGCTGGACGTGTTTGCACGGATTCCGCACGCGCCCTTCCCCGGCGGCCGCCTGCTGCGCACGCCGCTGCTGGTGGCGGCGATGTCCTGGTACAAGCTGCGCGACGCGCTCTGGTAGCCAGCGACGTACCCGCGCCGCCCTCAAGTTTGCGCGCACACGGCCGCTAACCGGGTTCCATTCCTGGATTGCCGCCCGCGAGGCATGCATGTCGCACCCGTTGTCGATCGCCCCGATCGCCCCCGACGGCAGCCCCGCACAGCAGCGCATCCTGCTGGTGGAAAACTCGCGTACCTTCACCGACCTGCTGCGCGCGGCGATCGAGCAACGGGTCGAACTGCCGGTCGTGGTGGTCTCCACCCTGGCCGAGGCCGCCGCCGCCCTGGATGACGGCGGCCCCTGGTTCCTGGCGCTGACCGGGCTGGTGCTGGCCGACGGCGACCGCGACACCGTCGTGGACTTCTTCGTCGCGCGCGGGCTGCCCACCGTGGTGGTCAGCGGGGTCTACGACGAGAGCCTGCGCAAGCGCATCCTGACCCAGCAGATCATCGACTTCGTCCTGAAGAACGCGCCGGACAGCATCGACTACCTGGCCTGGCTGGTGCAGCGACTGGCGCGCAACCGGTCCATCACCGCGCTGGTGGTAGACGACTCGCCGTCGGCGCGCGCCTACGCCGCCTCCCTGCTGTCGATGTACGGCTACCGCGTGGTCGAGGCCGCCGACGGTGCCGCCGGGCTGCGCGCGATCGAGGCCAATCCGTCCATCCGCCTGGCGGTGGTGGACCAGGAAATGCCGGGCATGGAAGGCGTGGAATTCACCCGCCGGCTGCGCGCATTGCGCGCGCGCGACATGCTGGCGGTGATCGGCCTGTCCGGCAACAACGACCCGTCGCTGGTACCGCGCTTCCTCAAGAACGGCGCCAACGACTTCCTGCGCAAACCCTTCTCGCGCGAGGAGTTCTTCTGCCGGGTCTCGCAGAACGTGGATCAGCTGGAGCTGATCGGCACCCTGCAGGACCTGGCGACACGCGACTTCCTCACCAGCCTGCCCAACCGCCGGCACTTCCTCGAACAGAGCCAGCGCGTGCTGGCGAAGTGGCTGGCGCGGCAGGAGCCGGTCTGCGTGGCGATGCTCGACATCGACCACTTCAAGCATATCAACGACACCTTCGGCCACGAGGCCGGCGACGAAGCGCTGCGCGCGGTGGCGGCGACCCTGGCCGCGCACGCGCGCCCGCAGGACATGGTGGCGCGCTTCGGCGGCGAGGAATTCTGCATGCTGGTGCCGGGCCTGGCCCCCGCCGCGGCCGCCGATTACTTCGAAACCCTGCGCGCGCGCATCGCCGACCTCGCGATTCCGCTGGGCACGCAGGCCCTGCGTCTCACCATCAGCATCGGCGTCAGCAGCAGCGGGCCGCAGCGGCAGACCCTGCATCCGCTGCTGACCGAGGCCGACAAGTACCTGTACCTGGCCAAGGCCGGCGGCCGCAACCGGGTCGAACACGCGCCGCCGGCGGAGCCGGCGCTCAGCGACGCGGCCGCCTGATCGCCAGCAGGGCCAGCAAGGTCAGCAGCGCCGCCGCGCTGAGGTAGTAGCCCACCCACGGCAGGCCGTAGTGCGTGGCCAGCCACACCGCCACGTACGGCGCCGGCGCCGCGCCGACGATGCCGGCCAGGTTGAACGCCAGCGAGGCGCCGGTGTAGCGCACCGGCACCGGATACAGTTCGGCCAGCAGCGTGCCGCAGGGGCCGTAGGTCAGGCCCATGAAGAAGAACCCCAGCGCCAGGAAGCCCAGCACCTGCCAGGGCTGCCCGGCCTGGAACAGCGGCGCGAAGAGCAGCCCGAACGCGACGATGGCCACGCTGGCCACCAGCATCGCCGGGCGCGTGCCGCGACGGTCGCCGTACCAGGCCGACAACGGGATGCCGGCGGCGAAGAACAGGATGCCGACCATCTGCAGCAGCAGGAACTGCTCGCGGCTGTAGTGCAGCGTGGTGGTGCCGTAGCCCAGCGCGAACACCGTCATCAGATAGAACAGCACGAAGGTCGCCAGCACCGCGAACGTGCCCAACGCCGTCGCGCCGACGTGCCGCGACAGCACCGTCTGCATCGGCAGGCGCACGCGTTCGTTGCGGTCCAGGGCGCGCTGGAAGTCCGGGGTCTCGTGGATGCGCAGGCGCACCCACAGCCCGGTGATCACCAGCAGGGCGCTGGCGACGAACGGAATGCGCCAGCCCCAGCGCAGGAACTGCGCCTCGTCCAGCAGCGCGCCCAGCAGCAGGAAGATGCCCGAACACAGCAGGAAGCCCAGCGGCGCGCCCAACTGCGGGAACATGCCGTACCAGGCGCGCTTGCCCGGCGGCGCGTTCTCGGTGGCCAGCAGCACCGCCCCGCCCCACTCCCCGCCCAGGCCCAGGCCCTGGCCGAAGCGGCACAACACCAGCAGCGCCGGCGCCCACAGGCCGATCCGGTCGTAGCCGGGGAGCAGGCCGATCAGCACGGTGGACAGGCCCATGGTCAGCAGCGCCGCCACCAGCGTGGCCTTGCGGCCGATGCGGTCGCCGAAATGGCCGAACAGCGCCGATCCCAACGGCCGCGCGACGAAGGCCACGGCGAAGGTCGCCAGCGACTGCAACTGCGCCGCATCGGCATCGCCTTCGGGGAAGAACAGCTTGGGGAACACCAGCACCGCGGCGGTGGCGTAGATGTAAAAGTCGAAGAACTCGATGGTGGTGCCGACCAGGCTGGCCAGCAGCACGCGACGCGGCGAGTTGACGGGCGGAACGGGAGACGCGGCAACGGTCATGGAGGCGACATCGACGGGAAAGCCGGCAGATCATGGCAGCCCGGTCACGGCTTGTCTTCCGCCGCCACGCCGCCACTCAGGAAGGCAACTGCGCGCGACCGGCAGCGGTCAGCACTGCCAGCTCGCGTTCGCCGCGACGCTCCACCCGCACCCAGCCCGGTCCCGGCTGCCCGGCGAGTTCGGCATCGCCGAGCCAGGCCAGCGTGCGCAGCAGCACGCTCATGCGCACGTCCAGGCGCTTGCACACGCGCGCCAGCGCCATGCCGTCCGGCGCCTCGGCCAGCAATCGCAACAGACGCGCGGTCAGCAGCGGATCAGCGGACAAGCGCCACACCGATGTCGCGCGGGGCGGCCGCGGCGGCGTCAGCCAGATGCGCGGTGACCACCACCGGAATCGACTTGGAGGTGGGCGTGCGCGCCTCGTCGGCGAAGCTGGACAAGGGCACCAGCGCATTGGTCTCCGGGTAGTAGGCCGCCAGGCAGCCGCGCGGGATGTTGTATTCGACCAGCATGAAGCGCTTGGCCTGGCGCGGCACGCCATCCTCGCAGAGGCTGTGCAGGTCCACCCAGTCGCCGGCATGCATGCCCAGATCGGCGATGTCGGCGGCGTTGATGAACAGCACCCGGCGCTCGCCGAACACGCCGCGGTAGCGGTCGTCCAGGCCGTAGATGGTGGTGTTGTACTGGTCGTGCGAGCGCGTGGTCGCCAGGGTGAACACCAGTTGCCCGCGGTGCTGACGGCGCGCGCGGTGGATCGGATTGTCGGTGGGCACCGCATGCACCTTGAACACCGCGCGGCCCTCCGGCGTGTCCCATTCGCGGTCGCGCGCGCCGTTGGACAGGCGGAAGCCGCCCGGCACCCGCACCCGCGCGTTGAAGTCGGCGAAGTCGTCGAACATCTGCCCGATCAGGTCGCGGATGCGGTCGTAGTCGGCCACCAGCCAGCGCCAGCGTATCGCGCTGCGCGCCCCCAGCGTGGCCTCGGCCAGCCGCGCCACGATCGCCGGCTCGGACAGCAACTGCGGCGAGGCCGGCGGATTGATGCCGCCGGACAGGTGCACCATGCTCATCGAATCCTCGACGCTGACGTGCTGCGGCCCGCCCTCCTGGATGTCGATCTCGGTGCGGCCCAGGCATGGCAGGATCAGCGCGTCGCGGCCGTGCACCAGGTGGCTGCGGTTGAGCTTGGTGGTGACGTGCACGGTGAGATCGCAGCGGCGCAGCGCGCGATGGGTCGCGTCGGTATCGGGCGTGGCGGTGGCGAAATTGCCGCCCATGGCGAAGAACACCTTGGCGCGGCCGTCGGCCATCGCCTCGATCGCGCCCACGGTGTCGTAGCCGGGCGCGCGCGGCGGGGCGAAGCCGAACACCGCCTGCAGCCGGTCCAGGAACGCCTCCGGCGGCTTCTCGTAGATCATCATCGTGCGGTCGCCCTGCACGTTGCTGTGGCCGCGCACCGGGCAGGCGCCGGCGCCGGGACGGCCGAGATGGCCGCGCAGCAGGAGCAGGTTGGCGATCATCTGGATGGTCGCCACCGAATGCTTGTGCTGGGTGATACCCATGCCCCAGCAGGCGATCAGCCGCTCGGCCTTGAGGTAGATCTCGCCGGCCTTGCGCAGTTCGGCCTCGCTCAGCCCGGACTCCTCGACGATGGTGTCCCACGGCTCGGCCGCGACCTCGGCGGCGAAGGCCTCGAAGCCGACGGTATGGCCGGCGATGAACTCCAGGTCCAGCAGCCGCGGCTGGCCACTGCTGGCCGCCTCGGCGTCGCGCTCCAGCACGTGCTTGATGATGCCCTTCACCGCCGCCAGGTCGCCGCCGATCTTGAGCTGGAAATAGTCCGAGGAGATGCGCGTGGAGCCGTTGTGCAGCATCTGCAGCTTGTCCTGCGGATCGGCGAACTTCTCCAGGCCGCGTTCGCGCAGCGGATTGAACGAGACGATCGCCGCGCCGCGCTTGGCCGCCTGGCGCAGTTCGCCGAGCATGCGCGGGTGGTTGGTGCCGGGGTTCTGGCCGAAGATGAAAATCGCATCGGCCAGTTCGAAATCCTGCAGCGACACGGTGCCCTTGCCGACCCCGATCTGCGCCTTGAGCGCGGTGCCGGACGGCTCGTGGCACATGTTGGAGCAGTCCGGGAAGTTGTTGGTGCCGAACTCGCGCACGAACAGCTGGTACAGGAACGCGGCCTCGTTGCTGGTGCGGCCGGAGGTGTAGAAGATCGCCTCGTTCGGCGAGGCCAGACCATTGAGGTGCCGGGCGATCAGCGCGAACGCGTCGTCCCAGTCGATCGGCACGTAGTGGTCGGTGTCGGCGTCGTAGCGCAGCGGCTGGGTCAGCCGGCCCTGCCCTTCCAGCCAGTAGTCGCTGTAGCGGGCCAGTTGCGCGACGCTGTGCTGGGCGAACAGCTCGGGGGTGGCGCGGCGTGCGGTGGATTCGGCGGCCACCGCCTTGGCGCCGTTCTCGCAGAACTCGAAGGTGGAGGTGTGGTCGCGGTCGGGCCAGGCGCAGCCGGGGCAGTCGAAGCCGTCGGGCTGGTTGACGTGCAGCAGGGTCTTGGCGCCCTGCACCGCCACGTCCTGCTCCATCAGGTGCTTGGCCACCGCGCGCAACGCCCCCCAACCGCCGGCCGGTTGCGTGTAGGGCTGGATGGTCTTCTTGCTCATGCGGGCTCTCCGGCGGGTTCTGTGTGCGCTAGGCGCTGCGGATGGCTGTAGACGACGTAATCGTGATCGCGGGCGAAGCCGATCAGGGTGAGGCCGGCGCTGTCGGCGAGCGCGATGGCCAGCGCGGTGGGCGCGGAAATGGCGGCCAGCAACGGGATACCGGCCTGCGTGGCCTTCATCGCCATTTCGTAGCTGGCACGGCTGGTGACCACCGCGAAGCCGGCGCCCGGGTCGAGGCCGGCGCCGGCCAGCGCGCCGATCAGCTTGTCCAGCGCGTTGTGGCGGCCGACGTCCTCGCGGATCAGCTGCAGCTCGCCCTGCGCATCGGCCCAGGCCGCGGCATGGGTCGCGCCGGTCAGCGCGTTGAGGGTCTGCTGCGCGCGCAGCGCGCGAAGCGCCTGGGCCAGCGCCGCGGGCGCGATCGGGGTGCCGGCCGGCACCGGCCGCGGCGCGCGCAACACCGCCTCCAGCGATTCGCTGCCGCACACGCCGCAGCCGCTGCGACCGTCCAGGTTGCGGCGCCGCGCCTGTAAGGCCGCCGCCTGCGTCGGCGGAATCTGCAGGCGCAGGGACACGCCTTCCAGATACGTTTCCACCGCCTCGACGCGCAGCTGCGCCGGCACCGCGACGATGCCCTCGCTGAGCGAGAAGCCCAGCGCGAAATCCTCCAGGTCTTCCGGCGTGGCCATCATCACCACGAACGGCGTGTCGTTGTAGGCGAACGCCACCGGCACCTCGGCCGCGACCAGGTCCTGGGCGACGGCCGTGCGCCCGTCGCGGTGGCGACGCACGCCGCGCGCGACCGCACCTGGCCTGGATGACGCACCCGAATACATCGCGACCCTCCGGACTCAGTGGAACAGCACGAACGCATTCTGCCGTGCGACGGGGATGCCGGGGCACTCCCGTCGCTCGGCCGCACCATGGGCAGCGGTGGCCGCCGTCGGCGACCGTGCCGCACGCCGGAAGGCCTTCCGCGGCTGCCGCCTCCCCGCGTCAGCCCACGACCAGCTTCATGCGGGCGCCCAATCGGACACGCCTTGCTACCTACCAAGGATGCTACAGCGTCGTGTTGTACACCTGTGAGGGCGGCAGGCCAATCGCCACTGGCAACGCGGGTCACGCCCTGCCAACCCGACCCGCGCACGTGCGGGCTGAAGCGCCGGCCAGCGCCTGGCCGAGCCACCCGGTCCCCCGCGCGTGTGGGCACGCTGCCGTTTCCAAGCGCCCGCGCAGGCACACCCAGCGACCTGCGACGGATGCCGCCCCCTTTCAACAGCCGCGTCCCCAACCCGGCTGCGATCAGCACCGCGGCGCACGGCAGGCGCCTTTCCTTGTGCGCTGCAAGAAGCCCCAGCGCAAGGCGCGTCGTGGCGACGCACGCCGCCACCACATCGCGCGCCCGCCATCACCCGCCGGTCGGGTAGGCTGGCGGCCCCACGTTTGCGAAACCGTCCCCCATGCCCATCCCGTTCCGCCTCTGCCTTGCCGCCGGCCTTGTGCTGCTCGGCACCCACACCGCCAACGCCGCCGATCTTCCCGCCGATGTGCTGCGCCAGGTGCCGGCCGGCTACCAGCCGCTGGCGCAGCTGCAGGCCGATCTCGATGGCGACGGCCGCGCCGATTACCTGGTCGCGCTGCAGCAGCGCGGCGAGGCGCAGCGCGATCCGGCCCCGGCGCGACCGCTGCTGATCTTCGTGCAGCAGGCCGACGGCAACTACCGGCTGGCGGCGCGCAACGACCGGGTGATCCTCAAGCGCGACGAGGGCGGCCAGTGCGATCCGTTCACCGATGGCGACGAACCGTTCGCCGCCAAGGGTCGCTACTTCACCGTGCAGAACGGGGTCTCCTGCGGCCAGCACTGGACCGACTTCATTACCTTCCGCTACGACACGCAGCGCAAGCAGTGGTTGTTCCACAAGCGCATCCAGCAGCGCTGGGAGATGAACCCCAATCCTTCGCCCGACGCCGAGGCGCTGGTCAAGGACGGCGACCAGGTGCAGTCGGCCGATCCGCGGCACCCAGTCGCCTTCGCCGATTACCTGCCGCGCTGAGGCGCGGACGCGCCGCCATCGCGGCCCGCCCGCCACGAGCGGCCGGGCCCGCGCATCCGCCGCTCACGGGCGGCGGAAACGCGTCCGCGCCCGTTCCACCTGCGCACGCACCACGCAGTCCTCGGCGTGATCGTTGACCAGGCCCATGGCCTGCATGAAGGCATACACCGTGGTCGGCCCGACGAACTTCCAGCCGCGCGCCTTCAGCGCCTTCGACAACGCCACCGATTCGGGCGAGGTCGCGCGCGTTTGCGCCGTGTCCGCCGCCGGCGCCTCGTAGCGCCAGACGAACGCCGCCAGCGACCCTTCCTGCCGCACCAGCGCCTGGGCCATGCGCGCATTGTGGATGGCCGCCTCGATCTTGCCGCGGTGGCGGACGATCCCGGGATCCTGCAGCAGCCGCGCCACGTCGCCGTCGTCGAATAAGGCAAGGCGCTGGTAATCGAAGTCGAGGAAGGCCGCGCGGAAGTTCTCGCGCTTGGCCAGGATGGTGCGCCAGCTCAACCCGGACTGGAATCCTTCCAGGCACAGCTTCTCGAACAGGCGGCGGTCGTCGTCGACCGGAAACCCCCACTCGCTGTCGTGGTAGTGGAAGAACTCCGGCGCCGCCGCGCACCAGCGGCAACGCGGGCGACCGTCGGGGCCGGGAATGGTGGCGTTCATGCGCAGGCCTGTCGATGCCGCGACGCCGGCTCATACCAGCAGGAACTCGAGGCCGGGTGCGGCCTTGGCCGGCGCCACCTCGACGATTTCGCTGCGCACCACGCCGGCCGCGACGAACGGGTCCGCCTGCAGCCGGCGCTCGAGGTCGGCGCGGCTCAGGCCATGCGCCAGGATCGCGCCGCCGGCCTGCGGCGGCAGGCTCCCGGCCAGCGCGAACACGCCATCGTCGAAGCCCTGCTGCAACCACTGCACATGCGCCTGCAGCAACGGCCCGGCCTGACTGCGATCGGCGGCAAAACGCAACAACACGATGAACATGAGCACGCTCCTGCGAATGGAAAAGAGGAAAACAACGCCGATCACGTGGCTGCCGGCGCGGCGGCAACCGCGTCGAGCCAGGCCTGCATGCGCCCGACCTCGCGCTGGACGAAATCCGCATCGCCGAACGCCTGCGCCAGCACCGCCACGCCCTGGCTGAAGGCCAGCACGTGCATGGCCAGCGCATCGGCCTCGGCGCTACGCCCAAGGCGTTCGAACTGCCGGCGCAGCCACTGGCGGAACAGGCCGAACAGCTGCGTGGCCTGCGCCTGCGCAGGGTGCTCGAGCTTGGACAACTCTCCGCACAAGCTTCCCACCGGGCAGCCATGGCGCATGATCGACGCCTGGTTGCGCACAATGATCTGGATGAATTGGCGAATGCCGTCGGCGGGTGCCACCGCTGCGTCTTCCCAGCCCTGCAGCATCGCCTGGGTCCGTTCCAGACGCAGCGCGATCACCGCATCCAGGATCGCGTCCTTGCTCTTGAAGTGGTGATAGAAGTTGCCGCGGGAGATGCCGACCGCATCGGCGACATCGGCGAACGAGGTGGCCGCATAGCCCTGCGCGTAGAACAGGCGGTCGGCCTCGGCGACGATGCGTGCGCGCGTGTCCATCTTCATCCCCCCGATCAGGCCAAGCCCATTAGGACAATCATCCTAATGCCAGCAATGCGACTAGGTCAATCGACCTAGAACGGCTGCCCGCCGCCGGTTGCCGCAGCGCTGCCACCGATCCGCTTGGCGCCGACGCGGACCGCCACGCACGCAAGGCCTGCGTGCTCGTGCGCGTAGCGTCGCCATCCGGGCCGACGGGTAGGACGACCCTCGCACGTACGTCGCGCCCCTCACCCGCCGCCGCGCGCTGCGAACGCCGCCACCGAGACGCCAGGCGCCACCGCCTCCATGCCGGATGCCAGGCGTGACCAGTGCCGTGTCCGAATGCGGCCGGCATGGCGGCACGCCGACCGGCACGCTGCGCGCTCCATTCGTTCCTGGAGCGCCCATGTCCAGCTTCCGCTGCGTCGGCCTGCCGGCCGCCGCGTTCGACCCGCTGTTCGATCTCGACGACGCACAGCTGCAGGCACGTCACGCGCGGCGCCTCCGCGCCGACAGCGCGCTCGGCTATCCCTGCCGGATCAGCCTGGAGGACGCGCGGCCCGGCGAGGAACTGCTGTTGCTGCACTACCTGCACCAACCCGCGCAGACCCCGTACCGCGCCGCCGGCCCGATCTACGTGCGCCGCCACGTCGCCACCGCCACACCGGCGCCGGGCGAAGTACCCGATGCCATCGTCCGCCGCCTGATCTCGCTGCGCGGTTACGACGCCAGCGACATGCTGATCGCCGCCGACGTGCAGCCCGGCGAACGCATCGCCACCGCGATCGCCTGCGCCTTCGCCGACCCGCAGGTGCGTTACCTGCACCTGCATCATGCGCGGCAGGGCTGTTTCGCGTGCCGGGTGGAGCGGGAGCCGGGATTGGGGTGAAGCCGGGATTGGGGATTCGGGATTGGGGATGATTGGCAGAACCGCGACCTGAAGCACCGCTGGCGTTGCTGAAACTCCACCGGCGTCGTAGGAGTCAACTGTCATGCACCTGCGATGACAGGAGGAGCGTACGGGGCCTGATGGG
>NZ_NKUH01000083.1:0-7582 GCF_009192895.1 Xanthomonas sp. LMG 12460
GCTGGCCGCGGCCAGCCGGCAGCGCCACCAGACCGTGGAGCAGTTCCTGCTGGCCCTGGGCATCGACGCCGACACCGCGCGCCGCGATGCCGAGGGCATCGAGCATCATGTCAGCGAAGCGACGCTGGCGGTCTTCGCCGAGTTCGTGCGCAAGCACGGCGCGTCGCGATGAGCGTCGGCGACGACGCGCAACTGGCGCGCGACGTACATTGGATGCGCCACGCCCTGGCCCTGGCCGAGCGTGCCGAGCGCGAGTTCGACGAGATCCCGGTCGGCGCGGTGCTGGTTTCGGCCGAGGACGAGGTGCTGGGCGAGGGCTGGAACCTCAACATCGCCGAACACGATCCCAGCGCGCATGCCGAGATCGTCGCGCTGCGCCAGGCCGGCCGCCGGATCGGCAATCACCGCCTGGTCGGCAGCCGCCTGTACGTGACCCTGGAGCCGTGCGCGATGTGCGCGATGGCGGTGGTGCATGCGCGGGTGGCGGAACTGGTCTATGCCGCCACCGATCCCAAGACCGGCGCCTGCGGCAGCGTGTTCGACCTGCTCGCCGATCCGCGCCACAACCACCGCGTGCAGGTCCGCGGCGGGGTGCTGGCGGCGGAGGCGAGCACGCGCCTGACCAACTATTTCCGCGCCAAGCGCGGCAAGCCGCCGCTGGGCGCGTGAGCGGCCAGCCCCTGCCGGTCGCGCAGGCCGCGCGGTATCATTGAAGCCTGATACGACACTTCCGCGCCGGCCTCGCCGCCGCGAACGACAGGACGGTGATATGGCGCAAGCGCACGTGGCGAACGATCGGCTGATCTGGATCGATCTGGAAATGACCGGCTTGGATACCGATCGCGATTCGATCATCGAAATCGCCACGGTGGTGACCGACGCGCAACTCAACGTGCTGGCCGAGGGCCCGGAGTTCGCCATCGCCCATCCGCTGCAGACGCTGGAGGCGATGGACGAGTGGAACCGCAATCAGCACCGCCACTCCGGCCTGTGGCAGCGCGTGCTCGACAGCCGGGTCACGCTGGCCCAGGCCGAGGCCGAGACCATGGCGTTCCTGACCCAGTGGTGCAAGCCCGGCACTTCGCCGATGTGCGGCAACTCGATCTGCCAGGACCGGCGTTTCCTGCACCGGCAGATGCCGCGGCTGGAGCGCTTCTTCCACTACCGCAACCTGGACGTGTCGACGCTGAAGGAACTGGCGCGGCGCTGGGCGCCGACGGTGTCGGCCGGCCTGACCAAGACCTCCTCGCACACCGCGCTCAGCGACGTGCACGATTCCATCGACGAACTGCGTTACTACCGTCCGTTCATGGGCACGTTGGGCGGGCAGGGCGAGGGCTGATCCGCGATCAGGACGCTGTCAGAGAGCATGCGATAGATCGCCCGACGATCGTCGGGCGGATACAGTCGCGCAGGGAATGCAGGCGCTGACGCCGCCGCTCAGCGCGCCAGCGGCGGTCCCGGCTTGGTCTCGCCGTCGTCGGTGACGCCCTTGGTCAACAATTCCGCGATCGGGCGCCCGTCGGCATCGTGGTGATACACGTGCAGGTCGCGCTGCGGATACGGAATGCTCAGCCCGTTCTCCAGCAACTGATTGCGGATCTGCTCCAGCGTGCTGCTCTTGGCCGCGCCGAAATCGCCGTTCTTGGCGTAGCCGAACAGCATCAGGTCCACCGTGCTCTCGCCCAGGTTGGTGACCTGCACGAACGGGGCGGGCGTCTTCAGGATGTTCGGATTGTCCTGCGCGATCTTCAGCAACAGTTCCTGCGCCTTCTTCAGGTCGTCGCCGTAGCCGACGCCGACGGTGATCTCCAGGCGCCGGTTGGGCAGGGTGCTGTAGTTGACGATCGGCGCGGTGGTGATGGTGCTGTTGGGCAGGGTCACCATGCGCTCGTCGAAGGTGCGGATGCGGGTCTGGAAGATCCGGATCTCGTCGACCACGCCTTCCTGGCCGGCCACCACCACGTGGTCGCCGTCGCGCATCGGCCGCAGCACGATCAGCATGACCCCGGAGGCGATGTTGGACAGCGAGTCCTTCAGCGCCAGGCCCACCGCCAGGCCGGCGGCGCCGAGCACGGCGAACAGCGAGGTCGGCGGCACGCCGATCTTCTGCAGCGCGGTGACCAGCACCAGCACCAGCATCAACGCGTAGGCGACGTTGCGCAGGAAGTTGCTGAGGGTGGTTTCCACCCTGGCGCGCAGCAGCGCGCTGCGCAGCCATTCGCTCAGGCGCTTGGCGACCCACATCCCGACCACCAGGATCAGGAGCGCCACGCCCCAGTTGAGCGCGTACTGCGCCCAGTCCAGCTGTCGCCAGTCGAACGGGCGCGCCGCCCGCGTCGCCGGTGCAGCGGTCGTGGCCGCCGTCAGTGCCGTCAGCCACGACTGCATCGGCATCACCCCTTGCTCTTGAGCTTGGCCAGGCGCAGCCAGGTGTCGACCACGGTGTCGGGGTTCAACGAGACCGATTCGATGCCTTCCTGCATCAGCCACTCGGCCAGATCCGGGTGATCGGACGGGCCCTGGCCGCAGATACCCACGTACTTGCCCTTGGCGCGCGCGGCCTTGATCGCCATCGACAGCATCTTCTTGACCGCCGGATTGCGCTCGTCGAACAGGTGCGCCACGATCGAGGAGTCGCGGTCCAGGCCCAGGGTGAGCTGGGTGAGATCGTTGGAGCCGATCGAGAAGCCGTCGAAGATCTCCAGGAATTCCTCGGCCAGCAGCGCGTTCGACGGCACCTCGCACATCATGATGATCTTCAGGCCGTTCTCGCCCTGGCGCAGGCCGTTGCTGGCCAGCACCTCGACGACCTTGCGGCCTTCCTCGAGGGTGCGCACGAACGGGATCATGACCCACATGTTGTCCAGGCCCATCTCGTTGCGGACCTTGAGCACCGCCTTGCATTCCAGCGCGAACGCGGCGGCGAAGCTCGGATCGACGTAACGGCTGGCGCCGCGGAAGCCGATCATCGGGTTCTCTTCGTGCGGTTCGTAGTTGCTGCCGCCGATCAGGTTGGCGTACTCGTTGGACTTGAAGTCCGACAGGCGCACGATCACCGGGTGCGGCGCCACCGACGCGGTCAGCGTGGCGATGCCTTCGGCCAGGCGATTGACGTAGAAGCTCACCGGGTCGGCGTAGCCGGCGATCTTCTCGTCGATCTTCTTCTTGGTCGCCGCGTCCTGCTTGGCGTATTCCAGCAGCGCGTTGGGATGGATGCCGATGTGCGCGGCGATGATCATCTCCAGGCGCGCCAGGCCGATGCCGGCGTTGGGCAGCTGGCCGAAGTCGAACGCGCGCTCCGGGTTGGCCACGTTCATCATGATCTTCAGCGGCGCCGGCGGCATGTTGCCCAGGTCGGTGGTGGTGCGCTCGAACGGCAGGCGCCCGCCATAAATGTAGCCGGTGTCGCCCTCGGCGCAGCTGACGGTGACTTCCTTGCCGTCCTCGACCAGTTCCATCGCGTTGCCGGTGCCGACCACCGCCGGCACGCCCAGCTCGCGGGCGATGATCGCCGCGTGGCAGGTGCGGCCGCCGCGGTTGGTGACGATCGCCGAGGCGCGCTTCATCACCGGCTCCCAATCGGGGTCGGTCATGTCCGCGACCAGCACGTCGCCGGGCTGTACCCGGTTCATGTCTTCCAGGCTGCGCACCACGCGGGCGACGCCGGCGCCGATCTTCTGGCCGATCGCACGGCCTTCGGCAATCACCTCGCCGCGCTGCTGCAACGCGAAGCGTTCGATCTGGGTGGCGTGGCCGCGCGACTTCACCGTCTCCGGGCGCGCCTGCACGATGAACAGCTTGCCGCTGACGCCGTCCTTCGCCCATTCGATGTCCATCGGCCGCTGGTAGTGCTGCTCGATCACCAGCGCCTGCTTGGCCAGTTCCTGCACGTCCTCGTCGCTGATCGAGAAGGTGTTGCGCAGCTGTGCCGGCGTGTCCTCGATGCGCACGCGCTCGCCCGGCACGTCCGAATACACCATGCGGATCAGCTTGCTGCCCAGCGAGCGGCGCAGGATCGCCGGCTTGCCGGCCTTGAGGGTGGGCTTGTAGACGTAGAACTCGTCGGGATTGACTGCACCCTGCACGACCATTTCGCCGAGGCCGAAGCTCGAGGTAACGAACACCACGTCGCGGAAGCCGGACTCGGTGTCCAGGGTGAACAGCACGCCGGAGGCGCCGACGCCCGAGCGCACCATCAGCTGCACGCCGGCCGACAGGAACACGTCCTCGTGCTTGAAGCCGTGGTGCACGCGGTAGGCGATGGCGCGATCGTTGTAGAGGCTGGCGAAGACTTCCTTGACCTTGTGCACGACGTCGTCGGCGCCGGTCACGTTGAGGAAGGTCTCCTGCTGGCCGGCGAAGCTGGCGTCGGGCAGGTCTTCGGCGGTGGCCGAGGAGCGCACCGCCACGGCCACGTCGCCGCCGCCGTTCTCGTTGCACAGTTGCGCGTAAGCGTCGCGAATCGCCTGGTCCAGCTCCGGCTGCAGCGGTGCGTCGATCACCCAGCCGCGGATTTCCTTGCCGGCGGCGGTCAGCGCGCCCACGTCTTCCACGTCCAGCGTGGCCAGCTTGTCGAAGATGCGCTGGTACAGATCGTTGTGGGCGACGAAGGCCTTGAACGCTTCGGCGGTGGTGGCGAAGCCGCCCGGCACGGACACGCCGAGCCCCGCCAGATTGCCGATCATTTCGCCGAGGGAGGAATTCTTGCCACCGACGCGAGCCAGGTCGGCCAGGCGCAGCTCATGCAACCACAGGATGTTCTCGTTCAAGCGCGATGCTCCGTTAGGCCATCGCCCGAGGCGGGCTGAATGGCCGCGTCCGTGAGGGAAGAAGCCGATATGATGCAGTGCGCACCCGAGCCGGCACAAGCGAAGCGGGCGCATCCGTTGGGTTTCAGCCAGGAGAATGCAGGCAATGTCGACGATCAGACCGGTGTTCTACGTGTCCGATGGAACCGGTATCACCGCTGAAACCATTGGGCATAGCCTGCTCACCCAGTTCAGCGGTTTCAGCTTCGTCACCGACCGCATGTCGTTCGTCGACGATCCGGAAAAAGCCCGCGACGCCGCGCAGCGCATCCATGCCGCAGGGGAGCGCTATCAGGTTCGGCCGATCGTGGTCAACTCCTGCGTCGATCCGCAACTGAGCATGCTGCTGGCCGAGAGCGGGGCGCTGATGCTCGACGTGTTCGCGCCCTTCATCGAGCCGCTGGAGCGCGAATTGAACGCGCCGCGGCACTCGCGGGTGGGACAGGCGCATGGTCTGGTCGACTTCGAGACCTACCACCGCCGCATCAACGCGATGAACTTCGCGCTCGCGCACGACGACGGCATCGCGCTCACCTACGACGAAGCCGACGTGATCCTGGTGGCGGTGTCGCGCGCGGGCAAGACCCCGACCTGCATCTACCTGGCGCTGCATTACGGCGTGCGCGCGGCGAACTATCCGTTGACCGACGAGGACCTGGAGAGCGATCGGCTGCCGCCGCGCCTGCGCGCCTATCGCAACAAGCTGTTCGGGCTGACCATCGATCCGGAGCGGCTGCAGCAGATCCGCCAGGAGCGGCGGCCGAATTCGCGTTACTCCAACGCCGAGACCTGTCGGCGCGAAGTGGCGGCGGCCGAAACCATGTTCCGCATGGAGCGGATTCCGACCCTGAGCACCACGCATACCTCGATCGAGGAGATTTCCAGCAAGGTGCTGGCGACGCTGGGACTGCAGCGCGAGATGTTCTGAGAGAGGGTGTGACTGGCCAGCGCGCGCCGGTCGGGCGGGGCCGTTCCTGGCGGCGACGGCATTTCCGCACGTGCTCGCAGGGATTTCCACGGTAGGCCGCTGGCGCCGATCCGTCAATGCTGCCGCCGGCGCGATCCAGCGTGTAGGATCGGTCCATGCAGCACGCCATGACCCGCAGCGAACGCATCCCCCGGCTCAGCCGTTTCGGCTGGCTGATGGGGCTGTACGCCGAGAACTATCTGCACCTGAACCGCCTGTTCGTGCCGGCCGACCTGGCCGCCGGCAGCTACGTGTCCAGCATCGGCGACGGCCTGGACCTGCGCCTGGACGTGATCGAGCGTCACCGCTACACCGTCGAACTGCGCCTGACCTACGATCTGTGCGACCCGCTGACCGGCGAGCCGGACCCGTCGGCCTACGTGCGCCTGTACCTGGACGCGCGCCAGGCCGAGACCACGCATTGCTATGTCGGCCGCCGCTGGCAGGACGTGATGGGGCTGTACCCGCCGCCGGCGGAACTGATCAGCCACCGCATGCGCATGAACACCTTCCTCGGCAAATGGCTGGAATACCTGGCCGAGCGCGGCCACGGCGTGGCCACGCTGCGATCGGCGCCGCCGTTGCCGCGCGCGGCGCAGGACGCGGCGACGCCCGCCGTCTAGCCACAGGCTGGACCAGGCGGCGGCACGGTTACGGCATACTGCGCGCCCGTCGTCCTCTGCCTTCGTCGCATGCCTTACACCCCCATCGTCGCCACCTTGGGCTACGTACTCTCGCCCGATCGCAGCCAGGTGCTGCTGGTCCATCGCAATGCCCGGCCCGGCGACCATCACCTGGGCAAGTACAACGGCCTGGGCGGCAAGGTGGAGGCGGACGAGGACGTCCTGGCCGGCATGCGCCGCGAGATCCTGGAAGAGGCCGGCATCACCTGCGAGGCGCTGCAGTTGCGCGGCACCATCAGCTGGCCGGGGTTCGGCAAGCACGGCGAGGACTGGCTGGGCTTCGTGTTCCTGATCGAGGCCTACGCGGGCGAGCCGTTCGCCGAGAACGCCGAGGGCACGCTGGCCTGGGTGCCGATCGCGCAGATGGACACGCTGCCGCTGTGGGAGGGCGATCGCCATTTCCTGCCGCTGGTGTTCGATGGCGACCCGCGCCCGTTCCACGGGGTCATGCCATACCGCGACGGACGCATGCAGTCCTGGCGCTACTCGCGGGTCTGACGCGCTAAGCCCCTCTCCCATCGGGAGAGGGGTGAGGGTACGGCGCGAAAGCGACTCGCGGAGTTTGGTGGCGGGTGAGGGTGCGGCGCCAAGCGTCTCGCGATGTTTGGGTGCACCAAGCTTCGCCCGTACCCTCATCCGGCCCTTCGGGCCACCTTCTCCCGACGGGAGAAGGAACAGCCTGTTCCTGCCGCTGGTGTTCGATGGCGATCCGCGCCCGTTTCACGGGGGGCATGCCATACCGCGACGGACGCATGCAGTTCTGGCGTGACTCGCGGGGCCGACACGCTCGCGCTGCCATCAAGCCCCTCTCCCGCCGGGAGAGGGGTTGGGGTGAGGGTACGGCGCGAAAGCGACTCGCGGAGTTTGCTGGCGGGTGAGGGTGCGGCGCCAAGCGTCTCGCGATGTTTGGGTGCACCAGGCTCCGCCCGTACCCTCATCCGGCCCTTCGGGCCACCTTCTCCCGACGGGAGAAGGAACAGCCTTTTCCTGCCGCTGGTGTTCGATGGCGACCCACGCCCGTTCCACGGGGTCATGCCGTACCGCGACGGACGCATTGCAGTCCTGGTGCGACTCGCGGGTCCTACACACTCGCGCTGCCATAAAGCCCCTCTCCCATCGGG
>NZ_NKUH01000084.1:0-21942 GCF_009192895.1 Xanthomonas sp. LMG 12460
CATAGCCAGAGGATCGCCGATCTGCTGCCGCTTGGCTTCGCGTTCGTGGCCGGCAAACAGGCTGATCATCGTGGCGTCCTCGGCGTGTTCTCCAGACCAATGATGCCAAAGGCGGGGTTTTTAGAGGTGCCCTTCAGTCGCGACGAGCGAAGTGCAGATCGCCACCGGCTTCGATAGCACGCTGGGCTAGGTCCTTCCACCAGTGCACCAAACAACTCGCCGAGAATTTCTGTGGGAGCGACTCCAGAGCGGATCCAATGACGACGGGGACCCGCTGCAGGAGCGGCTTCGGCCACGACAGACAGCATTGCTTGCCATCTGATGGTGCAGCGCGTCGGGACTGAAGTCCCTCTCACATCGCGCATTCGTCAGACGCGCGATACTGCATGATGATGCCTCCGCCACCGCCGTGATGGGCGGAGGCGGCCCAATCGCTCGCGCTACAGCTTGGCGCGCTGCGCGCGCAGACCGTCGAGTTGCGCGCTCCAGTCGGCCAGGCGCTGGCGTTCCTGTTCGATCACTGCGGGCGGCACCTTGTCGGTGAACTTGCCCAGCTTGGCCTCGCTCTTGTCCTTCTCCGCGGCGACGCGGGCGATCTCCTTGTCCAGACGCAGGCGTTCGGCATCCAGGTCGACCAGACCTTCCAGCGGCACCAGCAGCGTCAGTTCGCCGACGATCGCGGTGGCCGCGGCCGGCGACGGCGCGCCGTCGTCCAGCCACTGGATGGACTCCAGCTTGAGCAGGAAGCGCAGCTGCGCGGCGAAACGTTCGATTCGCGCGCGGTCTTCTGCCTGGCCACCCTGCAGCAGCAGCGGCACCTGCCGCGACGGCGCCACCTGCAGTTCGCTGCGCACGCGGCGCAGCGCCGACACCATCGCCTTCAGCCATTCCACGTCGGCCGCGGCGCCGGTGTAGGCGGTCACGTCCATCGACGCCGCCTCCGGGTACGGCTGCAGCGAGATGGTCGGTGCGGCGATGCCCAGGCGCGGCGCCACCTGCTGCCACAGCTCCTCGGTGAGGAACGGGGTCAGCGGGTGCAGCAGGCGCAGCAGGGTTTCCAGCACGTGCAGCAGGGTGTGGCGCGTGCTGTCGGCGGCCGCCGCATCGTCGCCGCTCAGCGCCGGCTTGGCCAGTTCCAGGAACCAGTCGCAGAACTCGTTCCAGGCGAATTCGTACAGGCACTGCGCCAGCAGGTCGAAGCGGTACGCGGCGAACTGCGCCTGCGCCTCGGCCGTGACCGCCTGCAGGCGCAGCAGGATCCACTTCTCGGCATCGGTGGCCGGTGCAAGCGAGGCTGAACCGGCATTCGAAGCGGTGTCCGCGTGGTTCGCCACCTGGGCGCGTGGCGACGCGTTCGTGATGGTCGCTGCGTCCACATCGTCCTGGCGCGTGTTCATGAGCACGAAGCGGCTGGCATTCCACAGCTTGTTGCAGAAGTTCTTGTAGCCCTCGGCGCGGCCCAGGTCGAACTTGATGTCGCGGCCGTGGCCTGCCAGCGCGGCGATGGTGAAGCGCAGTGCGTCTGCGCCGTGGGCGATGATGCCCTCGGGGAATTCCTTGCGCGTGGCCTTCTCGATCTTCTCGGCCATGCGCGGCTGCATCAGCCCGGTGGTGCGCTTGGCGACCAGGTCCTCGATGCTGATGCCGTCGATGATGTCCAGCGGATCGAGCACGTTGCCCTTGGACTTGGACATCTTCTGCCCGTCCTTGTCGCGGATCAGACCGGTGATGTAGACATCGCGGAACGGCACTTTCCCGGTGAAGCTGTCGGTGGCCATGATCATGCGCGCCACCCAGAAGAAGATGATGTCGAAGCCGGTGACCAGCACGCTCGACGGCAGGTAGCGGTCGAAGCCGCGCTCGGCCATCGCCTGCGGATCCGGCCAGCCCATGGTCGCGAACGGCCACAGCTGCGAGGAGAACCAGGTTTCCAGCACGTCGCTGTCCTGGTGCAGGGCGACGTCGGCAGCCACGCCACCCTTGGCGCGCGCGTCGGCCTCGTCGCGGCCGACGTAGCAGTTGCCTGCGTCGTCGAACCAGGCCGGAATGCGATGGCCCCACCACAGCTGGCGGCTGATGCACCAGTCCTGGATGTTCTCCATCCAGTGGCGATAGGTGTTGATCCAGTTCGGCGGCACGAACTGGATCTGCCCGGACTCGACCAGTTCCAGGCCGCGCTTGGCCAGCGCGTCCATCTTCACGAACCACTGGTCGGTGAGGTACGGCTCGATCACCTGGCCGGTGCGATCGCCGCGCGGCACCTGCAGCTTGTGCGGCTTGGTCTCGACCAGGATGCCGAGGTCTTCGAGGTCGGCAATGATGACCTTTCTGGCCTCAAAGCGATCAAGCCCGTGATACTTCGCAGGAATCATTTCGGATGCGCTTTTTCCGATCAATGTGTCCGTCGAAAGCTGTGTTGTTAGCCCGTCCTCATGCGGCTGGGGAGCGACATTTTTGAAAGAGAAGTCGTCGATGACCGACGACTTAATCTTTGCCTCTGGGGTGAACAGGTTGATCATCGGCAACCCATGCCGCACGCCGACCTGGTAGTCGTTGAAGTCGTGCGCCGGGGTGACCTTGACCACGCCGGTGCCGAACGCGCGGTCGACGTAGTCGTCGCCGATCACCGGCACGCGGCGGCCGGTCAGCGGCAGCGTCACGGTCTTGCCGATCAGGTGCGCGTAGCGCGCATCCTCCGGGTGCACCATCACCGCGGTATCGCCGAGCAGGGTCTCCGGGCGGGTGGTGGCGACCACCAGGTAGTCGCGGGTCTCGCGCAGGGTCTCGTTGCCGTCGGCGTCGTGCTCGACGTGTTCGTAGCTGGCGCCGTCGTCCAGCTTGTAGGCGATCGACCACAGGAAGCCGTCTTCCTCGACGTTCTCCACTTCCAGGTCGGAGATCGCGGTCTTCAGCACCGGGTCCCAGTTGACCAGGCGCTGGCCGCGGTAGATCAGGCCCTGTTCGTGCCAGCGCACGAAGGCCTCGATCACCGCCGCCGACGGCTGCGGATCCATGGTGAAGGTGCTGCGCGACCAGTCGGCCGAGGTGCCGAGGCGGCGCATCTGCCGCTCGATGGTGTCGCCGGAGTGCTGCTTCCACTCCCAGACCTTGGCGATGAAGCCGTCGCGGCCCAGCGAATCGCGGGTCTCGCCCTTGCCTTCCAGGGTCAGGTTGCGCGACACCACCATCTCGGTGGCGATGCCGGCGTGGTCGCTGCCGACCTGCCACAACGTGTCGAAGCCGCGCATGCGGTGGTAGCGCACCAGCGCATCCATCAGCGTCTGCTGGAAGGCGTGGCCCATGTGCAGCGTGCCGGTCACGTTCGGCGGCGGCAGCAGCACGGTGTACGGCGTGCCTTTCCCGGACGGCACGAAGTAACCGGACGCTTCCCATTGCGCGTACAGGCGCGATTCGAAGGAGGTGGGATCGTAGCTGGAGGCGAGGGTGGTCATGGGCTGGGAATCGGGAATCGGGAATGGGGAATCGATGGAGCGCAGAGCAGGGACCGCCTCAATGCGGCGCTTGGAGAAGCGATTCCCGATTCTCCATTCCCGATTCTCCGCTTCATCACATATCGTGCTTGCTGACCGCGTAGCCCTGGGCCTTGTACTGCTTCCAGCGCTCGCGCAGCGGGTCGCGCGCGGACGGGTCGGCCGGCACCACTTCCAGGACGCGGTCGCAGGCGCCCAGGTAGGGCGCATCGCGCAGGTTGATCACCAGCGGCCGCTGCGGCGCGTCGACGCCGGGCGGGACGATCAGCACCTGCGCCTCTTCCTCGTCGGCATCGGCGTCGGCGATCTGGTGCGGGATGTAGGCGTCGGCATCGAACGCCCACAGCAACTCGTCCAGTTCCTCGGCCTGGGCCATGTCGCGGGCCAGCACCAGCGTCCACAGGTTGGCGTCGTTGGCCTTGCGCGCCAGCTCGCACACCAGCCGCAGCGGTTCGTTGAGGAACCGCGGCTTGGCGATCAGGTAGAAGTCGGCGCGCATCAGGGCTGGGAGTGGGGAATGGGGAATAGGGAATGGGAACAGCGGGTGGCGGCGCGTGCGCCGCCTCCGGTTGGGTCAGACAGGGCGCTTTTCACGATTCCCGATTCCCGGTTCTCAATTCCCGGCCGCAACGCGGTCGAGCAACCACTGCGACAGCAAGCCCACCGGGCGGCCGGTGGCCATGCCGCGCTTGCCTTCGTCGCTGGCGACGCCGGCGATGTCCAGGTGCGCCCAGCGCTGGCCTTCGGTGAAGCGCGACAGGAAGCAGCCGGCGGTGATCGCGCCGGCCCAGCGGCCGCCGATGTTGTAGACGTCGGCAAAGCTGGAATCCAGCAGGCCCTGGTACTCGTCCCACAGCGGCAGGCGCCAGGCGCGGTCGAACACGTGCTCGCCGGCGGCCAGCAGTTCGGCGGCCAGGTCGTCGTGCTTGCTCATCAGGCCGGCGGTCTGGTGGCCGAGGGCGACCATGCAGGCGCCGGTGAGGGTGGCCACGTCGATCAGCGCCGCCGGCTTGAAGCGTTCGGCGTAGGTCAGCGCGTCGCACAGGATCAGACGGCCCTCGGCGTCGGTGTTGCCGACCTCGATGGTCTTGCCGGACATGCTGGTGATCACGTCCGACGGGCGATAGGCGTTGCCGTCGATCGCGTTCTCCACCGCCGGCACCACCACCACCAGGTTCAGCGGCAGGCGCGCGGTCGCGGCGGCGACGAAGGTGCCGATGACGTTGGCGCCACCGCACATGTCGTACTTCATCTCCTCGATGCCGCCCTGGGTCTTCAGGTTGACGCCGCCGGTGTCGAAGGTGATGCCCTTGCCGACCAGCACGTACGGCTGGGCGTCGCCGCCACCATGCCACTTCAGCACCAGCAGCCGCGGGCGGTTGGCCGAGCCACGCGCCACCGCCAGCAGCGAGCCCATGCCCAGTTCCTGCATCTGCGTCTCGTCGAGGATCTCGGCCTCGGCGCCGTCCACGCCCCGGGCGAAGGCGGCGGCGGTCTCGGCCAGGTAGGCCGGGGTGCACAGGTTCGGCGGCAGGTTGCCCAGTTCGCGGGCGAATTTCACGCCGGCGGCGATCGCCTCGCCCTGGGCCAGCGCGGTGGTGTCGTCGCCGTGCACGGCCAGGCGGGCGAGGCCGCTCTCGTCGGGCTTCTTCTTGCCGAGGGTGGCGGTGTAGCGGTAGCAGGCGTGGTCGCTGGCGATCACCGCCTGGCGGATCGCCCAGGCCTGGTCGCGGCCCTTGACCTCCAGCTCGCTCAGGGTCAGCAGCGCGCTGGCCGCCGGCCCGCTCTTGAGGGCGCGCGCGGCGTCGCCGACCGCCTTCAGGTACTGCGGCACGCCGAACTTGGCGGCGTCGCCCAGGCCCACCGTCAGCACGCGCGGCGCCTGCACGCCGGGCAGGTCGTGGAGCAGGGCGGTGGCGCCGGTCTTGCCGCTGACGTCGCCGCGCTCGGCCAGCGCGGTCAGGCGTCCGCCGCTGGCCGCGTCCAGGGCCTGGGCGGCCGGGGACAGGCGCTTGTCGGCGAACACGCCGACGACGATGCAGTCGAACGCCGCGGTGGCCGGGGCGTCGTGGTTCAGGGTGAATTCCAGGGCCATTGATCAGATTCCGTTGGCAAATCCGTACAATCGCGGACTCTTTACCCCCAGTCGGATAGGCTGGGGCAGCCGCGAACGAGTCCGAGAGTTTAAATCAACCCACCCCCATGCCGAAGCTCGATCGATACCTGCTGCGCGATTTCGTCCAGAGCTTCTCGGCCACCCTGATCGTGCTGCTGGTGGTCAGCGTCGGTGGTGTGCTGGTGGACATCCTGGGCAACATTGCCGATGGCCGCATCCCGGCCAAGTTGTTGTTTTCACAGCTGGGCCTGCAGTTCGTGGTGTACCTGCCGCTGATCCTGCCGCTGGCGCTGATGCTGGGCCTGCTGCTGGCGCTGGCGCGGCTGTACCGCGACTCGGAAATGGCGGTGATCACCGCCATCGGCGTGGGCCCGCGGCGCCTGCTGCGGCCGATCCTGATGCTGGTGATCCCGGTGGTGACCCTGGTCGGCATGTGCTCGCTGTGGCTGGGCCCCTGGGCCGACCGTACCTCCGACCGGCTGATCGACGAGGCCAACCACAGCCTGCTGATGGCCGGGCTGGAGGCCGGGCGCTTCACCCCGCTGTCCGACGGCGGCATCGTCTACATCAGCACCCTGTCCGGGGACGGCACCAAGCTCAGCAAGGTGTTCATGCAGCGGCAGAAGGACGGCCGCCTGGACGTGGTCACCGCGCAGCGCGGCGCCATGTTCTTCGAGGGCAAGGCCGACCGCTACCTGCGCCTGGAGGACGGTTACCGGGTCGAGGGGCCGCTGGCCGGCGACGGGCTGGACTACCGGATGATGCGCTTCGTCAGCAACGACGTGGCGCTGCCCGACCGCAACGCCGCGCGCAAGGACGATGACCCCGAATTGCTGCCCACCGCCAAGCTGATCGGCGATCCGCGCCCGCAGGCCAATGCGCAGCTGCATGCGCGCCTGGCGCCGCCGCTGCTGGCGCTGGCCTTCGCGCTGCTGACCCTGCCGCTGTCGCGCAGCTCGCCGCGGCAGCAGCGCTATGGCCGGATCATGCTGGCGTTCCTGGCCTACCTGGTCGGCACCAACCTGATGTTTCTCGGCACGCAGTGGCTGAGCACCGAGAAGCTGCCGCGCGCGCTCGGCCTGTGGTGGCTGACCCTGCCGTTGCTGGCGCTGTCGGTGTGGATGTACCTGCGCGATGGCCGGCTGTCGCGGCCGCGGAGGCAGCCGGCATGAGGCTGCGTCCGAACCTGCACGATGTGTACGTGGGCCGCGCCGTGCTCGGCACGGTGCTGCTGACCTGGGCGGTGCTGCTGGGCCTGGACGTGATCATGGCCCTGTCCAACGAGTTCAAGGTCATCGGCACCGGCAGCTACAGCCTGGGCCATGCCGCCGCGTTCGTGGCCTACACGGTGCCGCGCCGCGCCTACACCCTGTTCCCCACCGGCGCGGTGATCGGCGTGCTGATGGGCCTGGGCCAGCTTGCGGCCACCTCCGAACTGACCGCGCTGCGCGCGCTGGGTCTGTCGCGGCGCCGGCTGAGCCTGGCGGCGGCCTCGACCATGGCCGTGCTGACCGTGGTCATGGTGGTCAACGGCGAGACCCTGGCGCCATGGGCGCAGAACCAGGCCGACGCGATCAAGGCCAACGCCAAGTACAACGGCGACATGAGCATGGCGCGCTATTCCGGGCTGTGGGCGCGCGAGGGCAACACCTTCCTCAATGCCCAGGCCGGCGAAGAGCACCTGGAGGACGGGGGCGGCACCTGGCTGGAGCTGCGCGACGTGCGCCTGTACACGCTGGACGAGAGCGGCCGGCTGGCGTCGCTGACCCATGCCGCCATCGCCGAGCACCGGCACAACGGCTGGACGCTCAAGCAGGCCTACCGCGACACCTTCGCCGAACGCTCGGTGCAGCGCGAGAAGTTCGACAGCCTGCCGTGGCAATCGCAGCTGGACGCGGCGGCGCTGGCCTCGGGCCTGGCCAAGCCGCGCAACCTGTCGGCGCGCGACCTGCACACCAGCATCGAGTACCGCCGCCGCAACGGCCTGGACGCGCGCGACTACGAGGACCAGTACTGGAGCCGCTGGTTCTATCCGCTGAACGTGCTGGCGCTGTGCTTCGCCGCGATCCCGTTCGCGTTCGGCGCGCTGCGCAGCGGCGGCATGGGCAAGCGCCTGTTCTTGGGCATCCTGTTCGCCCTGGTGTTCTGGCTGCTGCAGCTGTTCTTCGGACGCATGGCCGGCGCCCTGAAGTTCGACTACCGCATCGCCTACGCCTTGCCGCCGCTGGTGATGCTGGCCGTGTCCTGGTTGCTGTTCCGGAAACGCAGCAGTTAGCGATGCGGCGTCCGAGCGCCACTGGCCTGGTGTTCTGCCTGTTGTATGCGGCGGTGATCGTTGGCTGCCGCTGGATGGCGAGCAATCTGCAGGTCGATGGCCATCTCCAGGCAGGGTTGCGGCAATTGCCGTTCGTTCCAATCACCCTTCCGCTGGCGATGCTCGACCTGTTGCCATGGTTGGAGCGGTTGCCGAGGGTCGTCGCATACGCGCTGGTGCTGCTGCCCATGTTCTGGGCGAGCTACTGGCTGGGTCGGTCCTTGGAGCGGTGGATCGGTGGTGTGGTCGCCTCGCGCAGGGCCGCATCGGCGCGCAGGCATGCTGATGGGGGGTGATGCTGTTCGGCGTTCTCGCCAATGCTTGCCGATCGGCGTCGATGTCGTGCTGGATTCGCCATGCGCGCTTCCGTTCGACGATGCGTCCAACGACATGAGATAGATGCCGCTGGCCCTGTCGTGCCGCGCCGCAGTGGTCCCGATGTGGCAGGAGTGGTCGGCGCGCCGCCGCGCGCCTGTGTGCTGCGGTCAGGGCTTGGCTTTGGGCAATCGTGTCAGATAGGTGCCGCTGGCCCTGTCGTGCCACGTCAACCGCTCCCGATCAAAAAGCGCCCACCAGAACCCCAGCCCGCCCAGCAGCAACGACACCGTGCCGACCAGATAACGCCGCCACAGTGCGCCCCAACGCGGCGTGGTGCCGTCGGCACCGTGCAGGCGCAGCCGCCATGGACGCATGCCCAGGGTCTGGCCGCCGCGCCGCCAGCTCAGCGTCGCGTACAGGCCGGCGACCACCCAGCAACACAGCCACAGCAGCCACTGCAGGGCGCTGAACGGGGCGATGTTCTCGCGCGGCGCATGGCCCTCCAGCGTGTAGCCGAGGGTGAACAGCGCCGAGACCACGAACCACAGCGCCAGCACCGGCCAGGCGTCGTAGAACAGCGCCAGCAGCCGCCACAGCAGCAGCGCGCGTGGACGGGGGGCGGAAGCGGGAGGCGGTGCGCTCATCGACACAGCTTAGAGCCAGTCGCGCGCTTTGCGGTGGACTGCGTTGCGCGCGGCTCGGGCATGCGCAGCCCTGCGCTCGTCCCGCCCACATCGACCTTGCGCCCCCCGGCAAAGCCGCTAGGCTTTCCCGATTCCCGATTCCCGATTCCCGATTCCCGATTCCCCAAATGCCCTCCCTGCATTCCCCCGCCGAACGCCGCCAGCAGACGCAACGGCTCGCGCCGCTGCGTGAGGCCGATGCGGCGGCGATCCAGCAGTTCCTGGATGCGGCCTGGGCCGAGCAGGGGTTGGCGCGGCAGAGCCTGGACAGCTACCGCCGCGACCTGGAAGGCTTCGCGCGTTGGCGCGACGGTGCCGGCGGCGGGTTGGCCGGTGCCGATCGACAGGCGCTGTTCGATTACCTGGCATGGCGTACCGAGCTGGGCTATTCGCCGCGCAGCAACGCCCGCTGGCTGTCGTCGCTGCGCGCGTTCTTCGCGCTGCGCGTGCGCCGCGGCGAGCGCAGCGACGATCCGACCGCGCTGCTGGAGCCGCCGCGGCTGCCGCGTTCGCTGCCCAAGGCGCTGGCCGAAAGCCAGATCGATGCGCTGCTGGCGGCGCCGGACGCGACCGCGCCGGCAGGCCTGCGCGACCGCGCCATGCTCGAGCTGATGTACGCCGCCGGCTTGCGCGTCAGCGAGCTGGTCAACCTGCCGGCCAACGCGGTCAATCTGCGCCAGGGCGTGCTGCGGGTTACCGGCAAGGGCAGCAAGGAGCGGCTGGTGCCGTTGGGCGAGGAGTCGCAGCACTGGCTGCAGCGCTATCTGGACAGCGCCCGCCCGGCGCTGGCGGCGGGGCAGGCGGTGCCGGCCAGCGATGGCGTGGTGCCGCTGTTCATCGACGCCGCGCGCCGCGCGCTGACCCGCCAGCAGTTCTGGGGGCTGGTCAAGCGCTATGCGGCGGTGGCCGGGATCGATCCGGTGCGGATCAGCCCGCACGGCCTGCGCCACAGCTTCGCCACGCATCTGCTCAACCGCGGCGCCGACCTGCGCGCGCTGCAGATGCTGCTCGGCCACAGTTCCCTGTCCACCACCCAGATCTACACGCTGGTGGCGCGCGAGCACCTGCAGAGCCTGCACCGCAAGCATCATCCGCGTGGCTGAGCGGCAACTGCAGCTGCCGCCGGCGATGGCATCCTTTCCCTTCCATCGAGTGCGTCCATGAGCGAGTTGCGACATCGCGTTTCCCATGCGCCAGCACGAGCTTGTGCCGGCCTGCTGCTGCTCGCGCTCGGCAGCGCGTTCGCGGCCGGGCCGGTGCAGCCGTCCGCCATGCTGGCGGCCGAGCCTGGCGACAGCGCGTGGCAGATCGCGGCTGCCGGCACGGCGCTGGAGGCGCAGGCACCGGCGGTGCGTCGCCACGACGATCTGCTGTTCTGGACGCTGCCGGGAGGGCAGCGCGAACCGGCCACGGCGGCGCATCTGCTGATCGCAGCGCCGTATGCCCAGGTGCAGGCCGCGGTACGTGGCGTCGTGCAGGCGCAGGGGGGCTTCCAGGAAGGCAACGAGACCTTGCCGCTGTCGTATCTGCCCGACGATTGGGGCCGGGTCCTGCTGTCACGCCGCCAGGACCTGCGCGCGGCGCTGGCCGAGCGCTTCGCGCAGCCGATGCTGCAGGCGGCGGTGGAGCAGGGCGCGCTGACTGAGGAGGAGGCGCGCACGCGCCTGCAACAGGCGCGCGAGCGCAGCGATTGGGCGCCACAGGATCGCGCCGAACTGGCTGTGTTCCGCGAGACGCGCTATGCGGAATACTGCGCCACGCGCAGCGAACGCCAGGGACTGAGCGGGCGTCTGGAACTGAGGGTATGCGTCTTCGACATGACCGCGGCCATGGGGCATGCGACCACCGCGCTGAGCATCGAGCGCACCGACAACTACGCCAATCCGGATTACAGCGTGATCAGGCAGATCACCCAGTTCAATCCGCTGGGCGGTGCGTCGCAGCCGTCGCGGTTGAGCCAGCGCGTGGTGCCGGCGGTGCTGTTCCAGGCCGTGCGCCAGGCGCTCGCCGCGAGCGTGCCGCAGCAGCCGGTGCGTGTGGCCGCGTCGCCGTTGGCATGGACGCTGCCGCCGCAGCGCGCCCGTGCGGCGCCGGCCATCGCGTTTGTCCCGCCGCGCAACGACGTGCCGCTGTTGCCGTTCGACGCGCTGCCCTGGGACGCGCTCGGCGGCGAACTGGCCACGGCGGACAGCGGCGCCCGCTACCCGCGCGATCTGCTGGCGCTGCCCGACGGCGATCTGTTGCTCAGCATGCAGGTGCTGGGCGGGACGGGCGCCAGCACCCGGCTGTGGCGGCTGCATCACGACGGCACGCGCTGGCAGACGGAAACGGTCTGGCAGGGCGAGGGCGGTGCGCAACGGCTGATGTCCGATGCGCAGGGCAGCCGCGTGTGGTTCCTGGCCGGCGCCGCTGGCGAGTCCGCCGTCCTGTATGCCTATGACGTCGCCTCGCGGCGCCTGCATCGCTACCGGGTCGATGGCGAGGGCAGCGATGGCGACGCGCGCTGGGAACTGGATGCCGCGCAGCGCCCCGTGTATTTCGATCACAGCTACGCTGGCGGCGGCGGTGCGTTCGGCAGCAGTCGGTTCACCCTGAATGCGCCGACCGCCGCGGTACCGGCGGCGGATGGACCCTGGGCGTTCGCGCCGGTGTTCGGCGCGCCGCGACAAGCGTTGATGGATGCGGCGAAGAAGGGCAATGCGCAGCTGTGGCCGGTGCGCCTGCGCGACCCGCATGCGCTGTGGGTGGAGGATGCCCAGGGCATCGCCGCCCTCGATCCGACCAGCGGGCGTGTCCTGCGCGCGTTCGCGTTGCCGCAGCGTTTCGGTCGCCCCGATCCGGCCGACGCCTCCGGCGTGGCACAGTGGGTGCCCACCCCGTTGGGGTCGCTGCAGGGTCGCTGGATCGCCAGCGGCTTCGTGCTGATGCTGGCCGACCACGGCACCGGGACGCCGCAGTTCGCGCCATCCGGCGCGTCGAAGGCGCAGCCCGAAGCGCGCTTCGTCGGTATGCACGTGCTGGATATGGACGACGGCCGCGTGCGCCTGTCGGCCTTGCTGGGGTGCGCCGACGCGCTGAAGGCGGCGGCCCGTTCGGCGCACGGCCGGCTGCTGGCGCTGGGCAGCGATGCCCCCGCCGCGGCCGGGCCGCAGCTGGCGCTGTGGCAGATCGCCGCCGCGCAGACACCGCTGCGCTTGGCCTCGCCGGCGCGCGGTTCGCTGAACGCACTGGCGTTTTCGTGGGACGGCGCCACGCTCTGGGCCTTGACCGATGGCGGCCTGCTGCGCTGGTCGTTGCCACTGGCGCTGCGCGATCCGGCGGGTGCGGGCAGCTATCCGGAGCACGCGAAATATTGATCCGCGCCCTTGCTGCGACGGCGTGCCCCCCGCTCAGCCTGTCTACATCGAGCGGACAAGGGGGTATGCGACAATCCAGCCGGTTCGCAGCCCTCATGGATAGCCAATGCTCCGTTTTGCTCTTTTTGCGCTGCTGTGCGCCACCTCTCTTTCCGCCTGCGCGCAGCCGGCTTCGCCCACCGGCGGCGCTGCCGCTGCCAAGCCGGCCGCCGCCGCTCCCACCGGCGCACCGGGCGAGCAGCGCGTACGCTCGGCGCTGCTGCAGCTCGATCCCAACTTCAAGCCCGACTACATCGGCGCCGCGCCGTTCCCCGGCTTCCGCGAAGTGGTGGTCGGCGGGCAGGTGCTGTACGTCTCCGACGACGGCCGCTACCTGTTCCAGGCGCAGCCGTTCGACATCCAGGAGAAGCAGTTCGCCTCCAGCGAAGGCCTGCTGAGCTACCGCCGCAAGCTGCTGGAATCGGCGCCGCGTGCCGACCGCATCGTGTTCGCCCCGGCCAATCCCAAGTACACCATCAGCGTGTTCACCGATATCGAATGCGGCTACTGCCGCAAGCTGCACAGCGAGATCGGCGAGCTCAACAAGCAGGGCATCGCCGTGGAGTACCTGGCGTATCCGCGCATGGGCCTGGGCAGCCAGGACTACAAGGACATGGTCGCGGTGTGGTGCGCGGCCGACAAGAAGCAGGCGCTGACCGACGCCAAGGCCAACGGCAAGGTGCCGAGCGCGACCAACTGCAAGAACCCGGTGACCATGCAGTACAACCTGGGCCAGCGCCTGGGCGTCAACGGCACCCCGGCGATCTTCGCCCCGGACGGCACCCAGATCGGCGGCTACCTGCCCCCGGCCAAGATGCGCGAGGCGCTCGATAAGCGCGCGGCGGAAGCGACCAAGGCGGGCGGAAGCCGCTGAGCGGCCGGTAATGGGGAAACGGGAATCGGGAATGGGTGCGACGTCGCTCGTTCCCGCGGCCACGGCCGCTGAACGCCCGTCTCTCCCCCTTGGTCGGCGGTGCGGCCTTTGCGCCACCGTTGGTGCCACCGCGCGTTTTGCCGCTGGAGCGCCGCGTCCGCTGTCGCCCAACCACCTCTAGCACGTCCGCTGGCGCCGACCCCGCTCGGCGGCCGGCTGTGCCGATTCCCCATTCCCGAATCCCCATTCCCAGCTCTCCGCTACAATAGCCAGCCCGTTTCCTCACACGGTTCCCCGGACATGATCGTCCTCGAGGGCGCTTCCGCCCTTTCGCCGTTCCGTCGCGCTCGGCTCGAAACCCGCCTGCAGTCCCTCGTTCCCGGCGTGCGCATCGTCGGCGCCTGGCACGTGTACTTCCTCGACGGCGACGACGCCGGGCAACTGGACCTGGTCGCGGCCCGCCGCATCCTGCAGGCGCAGGACGCGCCGGCGCCGGCGGAGGCGGGCACCTGCTCGCGCTACGTAGTGCCGCGGCTGGGCACGCGCTCGCCGTGGTCGAGCAAGGCCACCGAACTGGTCCGCGGTGCCGGGCTGGCGATCCGCCGGGTCGAACGCGGCACGCGCCTGGACCTGGCCGGCTGGCCGCAGGCGCCTGCCGACCAGGCCGCGCTGGCCAAGCTGCTGCACGATCCGATGACGCAGTCGCTGCTGGACGATGCCGCACAGGCGCAGGCGCTGTTCCAGGCGCCGGCGCGCGGCGAGGTCGAGCGCATCCCGCTGGATCAGCTGGAAGCGGCCAACGCGCGGCTGGGCCTGGCCCTGGCCCAGGACGAGATCGATTACCTGCGCCAGCGCTTCGGCGAACTCGGCCGCGATCCGGCCGACGTGGAACTGATGATGTTCGCGCAGGCCAATTCCGAGCACTGCCGGCACAAGATCTTCAACGCCAGCTGGACCATCGACGGCAAGGAGCAGGACCGCTCGCTGTTCCGGATGATCAAGCACACCCACCAGCAGACCCCGCAGCACACGCTCAGCGCGTACAGCGACAACGCGGCGGTGGTGGAAGGGCATCCGGCCGCGCGCTACCGTCCGGATCCGGCCAGTGGCGAGTACCGCAGCGAGGCGGTGACGCCGTCGGCGTTCTGCATCAAGGTCGAGACCCACAACCACCCGACCGCGATCGCGCCGTTCCCGGGCGCCTCCACCGGCGCAGGCGGCGAGATCCGCGACGAGGGCGCCACCGGCCGCGGCGGCAAGCCCAAGGCCGGCCTGACCGGCTTCAGCGTCTCGCACCTGCGCATTCCCAGCCTGCCGCAGCCGTGGGAAGGCGCGCGGCCGCTCAACCCGCGCATGGCGCCGGCGCTGGAAATCATGCTGGACGGCCCGCTCGGCGGCGCCGCGTTCAACAACGAATTCGGCCGGCCCAACCTGCTCGGCTATTTCCGCAGCTTCGAGCTGCCGGAGACGCAGGACCTGACCCGCGCCTACGACAAGCCGATCATGCTGGCCGGCGGCCTGGGCGCGATCGATCGCGTGCAGGTGGAGAAGATCCCGCTGCAGCCCGGCGATGCGGTGATCGTGCTCGGCGGCCCGGCGATGCTGATCGGCCTGGGCGGCGGTGCGGCCAGTTCGGTGGCCTCCGGCGACAGCGCCGAGGACCTGGATTTCGCCAGCGTGCAGCGCGACAACCCGGAGATGGAGCGGCGCGTGCAGGAGGTCATCGACCGCTGCGTGGCGCTGGGCGCGGACAACCCGATCCGCTGGTTCCACGACGTCGGCGCCGGCGGCCTGTCCAACGCCATTCCCGAACTGCTGCACGATTCCAGCGTGGGCGGCCTCATCGACCTGGACCGCGTGCCCAGCGACGACCCCTCGCTGTCGCCGATGCAGCTGTGGTGCAACGAATCGCAGGAGCGCTACGTGCTCGGCGTGCCGCAGGCGCGCCTGGCCGAATTCGCCGCGATCTGCGAACGCGAGCGCTGCCCGTTTGCCGCCGTGGGCGTGGCGACCGCCGAGGAACGGCTCGTCGTGGGGTACGGGGTGCTCGGCGGTGGGAATGGAGAATCGGGAATCGGGAATGGTGAAAAGCCGGCAGACTCCGCTGTTGCCCATTCCCCATTCCCCACTCCCCATTCCCAGCATCCGATCGATCTGCCCATGGACGTCCTCTTCGGCAAGCCGCCGAAGATGCATCGCGACACCCGGCAGCCGCCGGCGCCGCGCTGGCCGGAGCTGGACACCGAGGCGCTGGACCTGCGCGAGGCCGGGCTGCGTGTGCTGGCCCATCCGACTGTGGCGGCGAAGAGCTTCCTGGTCACCATCGGCGATCGTAGCGTCGGCGGCCTGACCGCGCGCGAGCAGATGATCGGCCCCTGGCAGCTGCCGCTGGCCGATTGCGCGATCACGTTGGCCGGTTTCGACACCCACGCCGGCGAAGCGATGGCGATCGGCGAGCGCACCCCGCTGGCCCTGCTCGACGCCGCCGCGGCCGCGCGCATGGCGGTGGGCGAGGCGATCACCAACCTGTGCGCGGCGCCGGTGCAGGCGCTGGACCAGGTCAAGCTGTCGGCGAACTGGATGGCCGCGGCCAACCACGACGGCGAGGACGCGCGCCTGTACGCCGCGGTCAAGGCGGTGGGCATGGAACTGTGTCCGCAGCTGGACCTGAGCATCCCGGTGGGCAAGGACTCGCTGTCGATGCAGGCGCAATGGGCGGTGACCGCCGTGAATCGGGAATCGGGAATCGGGAATGGGGAACAGCGCGATGCGTCCGCCACCGATGCCGCCGCTTCTCCGATTCCCGATTCCCCATTCTCCAGTCCCGGCGAGACGCACAAGAGCGTCTCGCCCGTCTCCCTCATCGTCTCCGCGTTCGCGCCGGTCGCCGATGCGCGGGCGCAGTTGACGCCGTTGCTGGCGCGCGAGGCCGAGAGCGAGTTGTGGCTGATCGGGCTGGGCGGCGGCAAACAGCGCCTGGGCGGTTCGGTGCTGGCGCAGGTGCATGGCGACGGTGCGCTGCCGGCGTTCGGCGGGGCGGTGCCGGACCTGGACGATCCGCAGCGGCTGCGCGCGTTCTTCGAGCTGATCCGCGATGCGCGCGAGGCCGGCCTGCTGTTGGCGTATCACGACCGCAGCGACGGCGGCGCGTTCGCCGCGCTGTGCGAAATGGCGTTCGCCTCGCGGCAGGGCCTGGACATCACCCTCGATGCCTGGGGCGACGATCCGTTCCGCAGCCTGTTCAACGAGGAACTGGGCGCGGTGGTGCAGGTCGCGCGCGAAGACCGCGCGGCGTTCGCCGACCTGGTCGAGCGCCATGCGCTGACCGAGTGTGCGCAGCGCATCGCCCGCCCCAGCACCGCTGCGGCGGTACGCGTGGGCCTGGGCGGCAAGACCCTGGCCGAATGGCGTTGGGACGAGTTGTTCGATGCCTGGTGGTCGGTGACCCACGCCATGCAGACGCTGCGCGACAACCCCGACAGCGCCGCCGAGGAACGCGCGCTGGCGCGCGATTTCGCCGCGCCCGGGCTGAAGCCGAAACTGGCCTTCGACCCGGCCGAGGACGTCGCCGCGCCGTTCGTCGCCAGCGGCCAGCGGCCGAAGGTGGCGATCCTGCGCGAGCAGGGCGTCAACGGCCAGATCGAGATGGCCAATGCGTTCGAGCGCGCCGGCTTCCGCGCCTTCGACGTGCACATGAGCGACCTCATCGCCGGCCGCGTGGACCTGGCCGACTTCGTCGGCCTGGCCGCCTGCGGCGGCTTCAGCTATGGCGACGTGCTTGGCGCCGGCCGCGGCTGGGCGACCTCGATCCTGGAGCGGCCGGCGCTGCGCGATGCCTTCGCCGCGTTCTTCGCGCGTCCGGATACCTTCGCCCTGGGCGTGTGCAACGGCTGCCAGATGCTCAGCCAGCTCAAGGACATCATCCCCGGTGCCGAGCATTGGCCGCGCTTCCTGCGCAACCGCAGCGAGCAGTTCGAGGCGCGCACCAGCCTGCTGGAAGTGGTGGAATCGCCGTCGATCTTCCTGCGCGGCATGGCCGGCTCGCGGATCCCGGTGGCGGTGGCGCACGGCGAAGGCCGCGCCGAGTTCGACACTGCCGTGGACCAGGCCGCCGCGCGCGTGGCACTGCGCTTCGTCGACGGCCATGGCGCCGTCGCCACGCAGTACCCGCTGAACCCGAACGGCTCGCCCGACGGCATCACCGGCCTGACCAGCGATGACGGCCGGGTGACCATCCTGATGCCGCACCCGGAACGCACCCTGCGCTCGCTCAACCTCAGCTGGCATCCGGCCGAGTGGCCGGACGAGGCGCCGTGGCTGCGCATGTTCCGCAATGCGCGGGTGTGGGTGGGCTGAAGCCCGCCCTGGCGCGCTCGCCGCGATGGCGACGCGCCTGCCTGGTGCGCTGCCGACGGCGACGTGTTCGGCGACCTGATCGCGTCCTGGCGCTGGCCCTTGCCGGCGCGCCGTCGGCAATGCCTGTAGCCGCGATGTTTGGGGCGGCGCTGCCGGCTGCGTTGCTCGGGTCTGTGCCGCGCTGCCATCGCTGTGGGATGCAGAATGCAGTGCCGGGATTCGTGGCGTGGCGCATGCGCCGAATCGCGCGTCGCAGTGTCCCATGTGGGAGGGACTTCAGTCCCGACGCAGGACCGCATCCAGGCCCGGCCGAACTGGCGGTTTGGCGGCCGATGCCGTCGATTTTTCTGTGTGTCGAGTGGGTTTCCTCGGCGCATCCCGCCTGCATGAGCTGACCGTGCGCGGTCGCGGCTGAAGCCGTTCCTGCGGGATATCGCGGTGCGGTGCGCCTTGCGCGGTGCCGTCATCGCTGCAGCGTGCGTGTGCCTGCGCCATCCGCCACCGCTTGCAAGCGAATGGTGCGTCCTCCCGCGCGTGGTGCTCTTCGCCGTGTAGCGACGGCCCGGCAGCACCCGCCCGTCGTGCGGCACAAGGTCGCTCCGCCGCGCGACCGCTCGCCCCATTTCGCGCAGTCGGCGCCATGCGCAGCCGTCTGGAGCCGTCACTCGGCATGCCTGGGCGCGCTTTTGCGCTTCTACCACCCGGCCGCGTCAAGTCCTTGACAGGAAACGAAATCGCCCGAAGCGCGGTGTGTCAACGCTGGCAAGGTCCGTGCCGAAAAATTGGCGCGAGTTGGTTGTTTTCATTGATATTTATCGAAAATTTAACGAAATCAGGCTGAATTCGCGGTCTGTGTCACGGCGCGTGTCGCATTAAGTCAAAAACTTGACGTACTCGAGAGGCCGAGTTAACACTCGGGTCAGTTCCGCATTCCACCTCGGTTCATCTACAGCTCCGAGCAGCGACAGGCGTGAGCCTCTCGCGTCCCGGCAAGGGACGTGCGGCACCAAAAAACCGACAGGGGGTCGGCCGGCCGGAACGCCGGGCGAGGGTGGCTTTTTGACCAAAAACCAGCCGAATTGAGGAGCAGTCGTCGATGAATCGGATTTATCGCAAGGTCTGGAACAACGCGTTGGGGATGTGGGTGGTGGCGTCGGAACTGGCCAGCGGCGATGCCCGCGGTGCGGTCGTCCGCGATCGCCGTGCCGCACGCGCACACGGCCTGGCCCTGGCCGGCGCGATCGCCCTGGCGCTGGGCGCCGGCGCCCTTCCCGGCAGCGCCCAGGCGCAGGCCGTGCAGATCGGCGACAACGCCAACGCCAGCGGCGACTACGCCACCGCGGTCGGTGCCGAGAGCAACGCCAGCGGCGCGCAGAGCACCGCGACCGGCGCGGCCAGCAACGCCAGCGGCGACGGCAGCGTGGCCAGCGGCACTCTCAGCGACGCCAGCGGCGTGGAAGCCAGCGCGCTCGGCTACTACAGCACCGCCAGCGGCGATGGCGCGACCGCGCTCGGCGCCGAGAGCATCGCCTCCGGCGCGGCCAGCGCCGCGGTCGGCGTGGCGGCCGACGCGACCGGCGAATACGCCACCGCGGTCGGCGGCTTCTCCAGCGCCAGCGGCTTCAACAGCACCGCGCTGGGCAACAGCGCGGTCGCGCAGGGCCGCAACAGCGTGGCGCTGGGCGCCGACGCGGTGGCCGACCGCGACGACAGCGTCTCGGTCGGCAAGGCCGGCGGCGAGCGCCAGATCACCCACGTGGCCGCCGGCACCGAGGCCACCGATGCGGTCAACGTGGCCCAGCTCGACGCGGTCAGGCAGACCGCCGACACCACCGCCAAGTATTTCCAGTCCAGCGGCAGCGACGCCAGCGATGCCGGCGCCTACGTCGAGGGCGCCAATGCGATCGCCGCCGGCGAAGGCGCCAACGCCATCGGCAACGGCGCCAGCGCACTGGGCAGCGGCGCCACCACGCTCGGCGGCAACGCCACTGCGGTCGGCAGCAACGCCACCGCCGTCGGCGCCTCGGCAACGGCAGTCGGCGGCGCGTTGTCGATCGTCGACGAGAACGGCGAGGTGCTGCTGGAAGGCACCACCACGGCGGCCGAGCAGGGCGCCAGCGCGTTCGGCGCCGGCGCGCAGGCCAATGGCGCGTTCTCCACCGCACTGGGCACGGCGGCACGCGCCGACGGCCTGCAGAGCACCGCCACCGGTTTCTCCGCTGCCGCCACAGGGCTGGCCGCGACCGCCAACGGCGGCTTCAGCCAGGCCGGCGGCGACTTCGCTTCCGCGGTCGGCTACGGCGCCAACGCCAGCGGCGGCAATGCTGTGGCGCTGGGTTATTCGAGCCTGGCCAGCGGGGCGTCCAGCACCGCGGTTGGCGGCAGCGTGCTCGGCCTGTTCACCACCGAGGCGCAGGGCGAGGGCGGCAGCGCATTCGGCGCCGGCGCCTGGGCCAACGGTGCGTTCTCCACCTCGGTCGGCTGGCTCAGTTCGGCCGATGGCGCGTCCAGCGCCGCGTTCGGCGCCGCGTCCTGGGCGCAGGCCGACGATTCCACCGCGCTGGGCTACGGCGCCAAGGCCGCGGCCAGCGGCAGCGTCGCGCTCGGCCAGGGATCGGTCGCCGATCGCGCCGACACCGTCTCGGTGGGCAGCGCCGGCAAGGAGCGGCAGATCGCCAACGTCGCCGCCGGCACCGAAGGCACCGATGCGGTGAACCTGGACCAGCTCGACGCGGTCAAGCAGGTGGCCGACGGCACCGCGCGGCTGTTCGCCGGCAGCGGCGACGGCACCGCGCTGGCGCAGGGCCAGCAGGCCACCGCCGCCGGCGCCGATGCGCTGGCCGATGGCGACTACACCACCGCCGTGGGGTCCACCAGCACCGCCGCCGGCCTCGGCGCCTCGGCGCTGGGCAGCGGCGCGGTCGCCAGCGGCGCCCACGCCAGTGCGGTCGGTACCGATGCCACGGCGGTCGGCACCTCGGCCACGGCCATCGGTAGCACCGCGACGGTGTACGAGTACGACGAGAACGGCTTCATCGTCGGCAGCCGCGAGCAGACCACCCAGGCCCTGGGCGTGGCCGCCACCGCGGTCGGCGGCGGCGCGCAGGCGCTGGATCCGCTGACCACCGCGGTCGGCACCGGCACCTCGGCCGGCGGTGTGCAGAGCACCGCGCTGGGCTATCACGCGCAGACCTTCAAGGATGGCGCCACCGCGGTCGGCGGCCTGTCCGAAGTGGCCGGCGACCTGGGCACGGCGGTGGGCTACAGCGCTCGCGCCGCAGGCGACTACGCCACCGCGATGGGCATCGGCGCGCGCGCCACCGCCACCAGTGCGGTGGCGATGGGCATGAACGCGCTGGCCAGCGGCACCGACAGCGTCGCCGTGGGCGGCGTCAGCACCGCCGCGGCCAGCGCCGGCAACAGCGTGGGCATCGCCGCCGCCACCGGCGTCGGCGGCATCGCCCTGGGCGCCGGCGCGCAGAGCCAGTCCGACTACGCGATCGCGCTGGGCTACAACGCCAACGTGTTCCCGAACCTGCCGGGCAACGTCGATTCGGTCGCCATCGGCCACAGCGCCGGTTCGTTCGCGCCGCGCACGGTGTCGTTGGGCAGCTATGCGCTGGCCGCCGGCGACAGCGGCATCGCGCTGGGCTACAAGGCCACCGCCTGGAATCCCGACAGCGTCGCGCTGGGCGCACGTGCGGTGACGTCGATCTACAACAACAACGGCACCGCGCTCGGCACCGACAGCCAGGCCAACGGCAGCGATGCCACCGCGATCGGCTACGGCGCGCGGGTCAGCACCTGGCTGGACGATGCGCGCAACCAGGCGCCGACCAATGCGGTCGCGCTCGGCGCGCATTCCTACGCCGCGCGCGACAACAGCGTGTCGGTCGGCGATGTCGGCAACGGCCTGACCCGGCAGATCACCAGCGTCGCCGCCGGCACCGAAGCCACCGACGCGGTCAACGTGGCGCAGTTGCAGGAGGCCGGCAAGTACCTGCAGGCCAGTGCCGGCCACAGCGATGCCGGCGCCTACGTCGAAGGCGACGACGCGCTCGCCGCCGGCGAGGCCGCCAATGCCATCGGCAACGGCAGCACTGCGCTCGGCGCCGGCGCCGATGCGCTCAACAGCGGGGCGACCGCAGTCGGCAGCGGCGCGGTGGCCTGCGCGTTGGTGCCGAAGGCAGCGCTGTTCTGCCCGGCGGCCACCGCGCCGCTGCCGACTGCGGTCGCCCCGCTGTTGAGCGCATCGGCGCCGGCGCCGAGCGCAGTGCTGCCGTTGCCGATGGCATTGGCGGCCTCGCCGGCGGCGAGCGCGTCGTCGCCTTCGACGTAGGCGCCGGCATCGCTGTGGCCGGCACTGGCCTGCAGGTACTTGCCGGCCTCCCGCAA
>NZ_NKUH01000085.1:0-49573 GCF_009192895.1 Xanthomonas sp. LMG 12460
TGAATGTCGATACAGCCTAGAGCTGTTGCAGTTGGCAGCCCTGCGCGTCCACGCGCAGCACCGAACCCTGTTCGTACCAGTCGCCGAGCACGATGCGGGTGCAGGCGCGGCCCTCCACGTCCAGCGCATGCACCGCTGGCCGGTGGGTGTGACCATGGATCATCCGCGCCACGCCGTAGCGGGCGAAGGTGGCGGCGACTTCGGCCGGGGCCACGTCGGTGACGGTTTCGAACTGCGCGCTGTCGTCCTGTTTCAACTCGGCCTGGCGCGCCTGGCTGGCGGCGCGCGCCTGCTGCGCGTAGGCGATGCGCGCGGCCAGCGGCTGCGCCAGGAACTGCTGCTGGAAGGCCGGGTCGCGGGTCTGCGCGCGGAACGCCTGGTAGGCGGTGTCGTCGGTGCACAGCAGGTCGCCGTGCAGCAGCAGGGTCGGCTCGCCGTACAGATCGATCACGCAGGGATCGGGCAGCAGGCGCAGGCCGGCGCGCCGCGCGTAGTCGGCGCCGAGCAGGAAGTCGCGGTTGCCGTGCATGAAGAACACCGGCACCCCGGCCTCGTGCAGCGCGTGCAGCTCCACCGCCACCGCATCGGCCGCCTCGGACGGCGTGTCGTCGCCGATCCAGGCCTCGAACAGGTCGCCGAGGATGTACAACGCCTCGGCCTGCCGCGCCTGCCCGCGCAGGAAGTCGAGAAACAGCGCGGTGATCGCCGGCCGTGCCGGGTCCAGATGCAGGTCGGAGATGAACAGCGTGGTCATTTGGCCATTGTAGTACCGCCGGGAATGGAGAAACGGGAATCGGGAATGGCAAAAGCCCTCGCCGTTCCTATTCCCTATTCCCGGTTCCCCATTCCCAGCCTCATACCAACCACAACGACACGCCCGCCAACAACGTGCCGATGCCGGTGGCGGCGAGGACGTCGCTGGGGTAGTGCAGGCCCAGCACCACCCGCGACAGCGCCACGCAGGCGATGAAGGGCACCAGCAGGGGCGCCAGCCAGGGATAGTAGGCCAGGGCGACGATCCCGAAGGACACCGCGTGCAGGGTGTGGCCGGAGGGGAAGCTGAACTCGTCCAGCGGCGCCACCCAGGCGCGGATGCGCATATCGGCGGCGTACGGACGCGGGCGGCGGGTCCAGCGCTTCAGACCCTTGTACAGGCTCAGCGCGACCACGCCGGTGGCGGCCATGTGCGCGGAGGCGAACACGCCGTCCATGCCGTCGCACAGCACCAGCAGGGTCATCAGCGCGTACCAGAACACGCCGTCGCCGAGGCGGCTGATCACCGCGAAGAAGCGTCGCACCGAGCGCCGCCGGCACCAGTGGTTGGCGCGCCGGCACCATCGGGTCTCGTGCCCGCGCAGGATCTCAAGCCGCGTCGACATGCGTCCTCCGGGTGTCCGCCAGTTGGTTGAGCAGGGCATCGAAATCGGCCACCACGCGCTCCGGGCGCAGTTGCTGCATCGACGCGCAGGCCGCCTCGCCGAGACGCTGGCGCAGCGCGTCGTCGCTGCCCAGGCGCAGCGCGGCGGCGATGAAGGCCTCGTCGTCGGCCACCGCCGCACCATTGATGCCGTCGCGCAGGTATTCGCGTGCCGCGCCGTAGTCGAAGGCGACGGTGGCCACGCCACTGGCCATCGCTTCCAGGGTCACGTTGCCGAAGGTCTCGCTGCGGCTGGGGAACAGGAACAGGTCGCCGCTGGCGAAATGCCGCGCCAGCGCGTCGCCGCGCTGGATGCCGCAGAAAATGAAGTCGGGATTCTCCTGCGCCAGACGCTCGCGCAGCGGGCCGTCGCCGACCCAGACGAAGCGCGCCCGCGGACGCTGCTGCTGCAGCTGGCGGAACGCGCGCACCGCCAGCGGCAGGTTCTTCTCCGACGCGATGCGGCCCACGTAGAGCACCGCGCAGTCGTCGTCCTGCAGGCCCCACTGCGCGCGCAACTGCGGATCGCGGCGCTGCGGCTCGAACTGCTTGCTGTCCACCGCGCGCGCCAGCAGGCGCACCCGCTCGAAACCCTGGGTGGCGAGGAAGTCGCGCAGTTCGCGGGTCGGGACCAGGGTCGCCTGGGCCTGGTTGTGGAAGCGCCGCATCCAGCGCAGCGCGGTCGACTGCAGCCAGGCCGCGCCGTACTGCGGCAGGTACTCGTCGAAGCGGGTGTGGAAGCCGGTGGCGATCGGAATGCCCAGGCGCCGCGCGCTGCGCAGCGCCGACCAGCCCAGCGGGCCCTCGGTGGCGATGTACACCGCATCCGGCGGCGCCGCCTGCCACAGCTTGGTCAGGCGCCGCGGCGCGGGCAGGCCGAACTTCAGTCCGGGGTAGCGCGGCAGCGCCGCACCGCGCACCAGCCGCAGATCCGCCGGGTCGGCGTCGCCGGCCTGGCGCGGACGCACCACGTCGACGGTATGGCCGCGCGCGCGCAGCCCCAGTTCCAGCCCCTGCACGGTCAGCGCGACGCCGTTGACCTCAGGGGGATACGTCTCGGTGACGATCGCGTAGCGCATGCGGGGGCTCCGGTTTGACAAAGCCTCGCGCAATGCAGTGAAGCGAACATGTCCAGCGCATGTAGGAACGATGACGCTAAAAGCCGGGATTGGGGATTCGGGATTGGGGATTCGGGGTTTTTCGCAAGTGCGTCGCCGTGCCGCTTTTCTGTGGGAGGGGCTTCAGCCCCGACGCGGTATCGGTAAGGCGTCGGGGCTGAAGCCCCTCCCACAAAAAAGCCGCGGTGTCGCGGCTTCACGAGGGGCGGGTTTTCTTTCAAAAACCGGCACTTTTCTCATCAAATCGCTTGACTACGATTTGACCGCGGACAGCATGCTGCCGTCCCGAATCCCGAATCCCGAATCCCGAATCCCGAATCCCGAATCCCGAATCCCGAATCCCGAATCCCGAATCCCGAATCCCGAATCCCGGCTTTCAAGCGACAAATGGACGGAAATTGATCCCCAACCCGGCCATGCCCTCGACCTCGCCGATCAGGTCGGCACGCTGCAACGGCCGCGACTCGATCCACGGCTGCGACAGGATCAGGTGCAGGTTGGCGCCGTCGGCCTTCAGTTCCAGCGCCGGGATCGGGTCGGCTTCATGCGCGCGGTGCAGCAGCACCGCCAGGCGCAGCAGCGCGGCCTTGCGCTTGGCGCTGAGCAGCAGGCGGTCGGGCAGTGCGTCGAACGCGGTCTTGGACACGTTGCGGCGGTGCGTGCGCACCAGCGTGGCCAGCACCTGCTGCTCCTGCCGCGAGAAGCCGGCAATGTCCGAGTGCTCCAGCACGTAGGCGCCGTGCACGTGGTACTGGCTGTGCGCGATGGCCTGGCCGAGTTCGTGCAGGCGCGCGGCCCAGCCGAGCATGCGCGCGTCGTCGGCATCCAGCGCCCAGTCGCCGGCGACCTGCTCGAACAGCGCCATCGCGGTGTGCTCCACGCGCGCGGCCTGCGCCTCGTCGATGCCGTAGCGCTGGGTCAGCGCGGCGATCGCGGTTTCGCGCGGATCGTTCTCGCCGCCGCGGCCGAGCATGTCGTAGAGGATGCCTTCGCGCATGGCCGCCTTGCTCACCATCAGCCGTTGCAGGCCCAAGGCCTGGAATGCCGCCTCCAGCACCAGCACGCCGCCGGCGATGATCGGCCGGCGGTCGGCGGACAGGCCGGGCAGGTCGATGTCCTCGATGCGCTTGGCCAGCAGCAGGCGGTCGCGCAACTGCGGCAGCGCCTCGGCGGTGATCGCGCCCTTGGTCAGCTTCATCGCCGCGCAGATCTCGCCGATCGCCTTGTGCGTGCCGGACGAGCCCAGCGCCTCGTGCCAGCCCAGCGCACGGTACTGCCCGGCGAACTGCTGGAACTCGGCGCCGATCTCGGTCAGCGCGTCCTTCCACTTCTTCTTGGACAGCTTGCCGCCCGGGAAGAAGCGCCGCGTGCTGGCGATGCAGCCGGCCTGCAGGCTCTCGCGTTCCAGGGTCTGGAAGCCGCTGCCGATGATGAACTCGGTGGAGCCGCCGCCGATGTCGATCACCAGGCGGCGTTCGTCCGGCTTGGGCGGCTGCGCATGGGCCACGCCGAGGTAGATCAGGCGCGCTTCCTCGCGGCCGCTGACCACTTCGATCGGATGGCCGAGCGCGGTTTCGCCGGGAATCAGGAAGGTCTGCGGCGAGCGCAGCTGGCGCACGGTGTTGGTGGCCAGCGCGCGCACCCGCAGCGAGGGCAGGTCGCGGAGGCGCTGGCCGAAGCGCGCCAGGCATTCCAGCGCGCGCTGTCGCGCCTCGGTGGACAGTCCGCCCTTGTTGTCCAGGCCGTCGGCCATGCGCACGGTCTCGCGCAGGCGGTCCACCACCCGCAGCTGCCCGAGCTGGTAGCGGGCGATGACCATGTGGAAGCTGTTGGAACCCAGGTCGATGGCGGCCAGCAGGTCGCCGTCGCGCAGCGGCGGATGAGTGGGGGAGGTGGCAGGCATGGCGGAATGGTAGCCGATGCGCGGCGCGCGCCGTTGGCGCTGCGCCGCGGTGTGCTCAGAGCCCGTCGAGCAGGGCCAGCTGCGCCGAATGCGGCGGCTGGTCCTGGCCCGGGGCCAGCTTGCGGTAGTTGCCGTCGGCGTCCAGTTCCCAGGCGTTGAGATTGTCGGCCAGGTAGTTCTGCAGCACCTCGCGGTGGATGCGCTTGACCAGGTCCGGATCCAGGATCGGGAAGCCGGTCTCCACGCGCCGCAGCAGGTTGCGTTCCAGCCAGTCGGCGCTGGCGCAGAACAGTTCCGGCGCACCGTCGTTGCCGAACCAGTAGACCCGGCTGTGCTCGAGGAAGCGGCCGACGATCGAGCGCACCCGGATGTTGTCGGACACGCCCGGCACGCCCGGGCGCAGGGTGCAGGCGCCGCGCACGATCAGGTCGATCTTGACCCCGGCCTGCGAGGCCGCGTACAGCGCGCGGATCACCTGCGGCTCGTTGAGCGCGTTCATCTTGGCGATGATGCGGCCCGGGCGGCCGGCATGCGCCAGCTTGGTCTCGCGCTCGATCCGGTGCAGCACGCCCGGGTGCAGGGTGAAGGGCGATTGCAGCAGGCGCTTGAGGCGGATCTTCGGCGCCAGCCCGGACAACTGCTGGAACAGCAGGTGCACGTCGTTGCCGATGTCCACGTCGGAGGTGATGAGGCTCAGGTCGGTGTAGGCGCGCGCGGTGCCGCTGTGGTAGTTGCCGGTGCCCAGGTGCACGTAGCGGCGCAGCTTGCGGCCCTCGCGGCGCACGATCAGCAGCATCTTGGCGTGGGTCTTGTAGCCGACCACGCCGTACACCACCTGCACGCCGGCTTCCTGCAGGCGGTCGGCCAGGCCCAGGTTGGCCTCTTCATCGAAGCGCGCGCGCAGTTCCACCACCACGGTGACGTCCTTGCCGTTGCGCGCGGCCAGCACCAGCGCATCGACGATCGCCGAGTCCTTGCCGGTGCGGTACAGGGTCTGCTTGATCGCCAGCACGTTGGGGTCGATCGCGGCCTGCTTGATCAGGTCCAGCACCGCGGTGAAGGCGTCGAACGGGTGGTGCAGCAGCACGTCGCCGGCGGCGGCGATCTCGAAGATGCCTTCGCTGTCGCGCAGGGTGCGCGGATTCATCGCCGGATACTTCAGGTCTGGGCGCTGCACCAGGTCGTAGACCTGGTTGACCCGGCTCAGGTTGACCGGGCCGTTGATCCGGTAGACCGCGTTTTCCGGCAGTTCGAAGTTCTGCAGCAGGGTGCGCACGATCGACTTCGGGCAGTCCTCGGCGATTTCCAGTCGCACCGCCGGCCGGTAGCCGCGGTTGACCAGTTCGTCGCGCAGCGCCAGCGCCAGGTTCTCCACTTCCTCCTCGTCCACCACCAGTTCCGAGTTGCGGGTGACGCGGAACTGGTAGGAACCCATCACCTCCATGCCCGGGAACAGCTCGTCGACGAAGGTGGACAGCACCGAGGACAGGAACACGAAGCTCTGGCCGCCCTCGGCCAGGCTTTCCGGCAACTGGATGATGCGCGGCAGCGAGCGCGGCGCGCGCACGATCGCCAGGTGGCCGACGCGGCCGAACGCGTCGGTGCCCTTGAGCACCACCACGATGTTCAGCGACTTGTTGAGGATCTTCGGGAACGGGTGCGCCGGGTCCAGGCCCAGCGGCGACAGCACCGGCATGATCTCGTTGCGGAAGTAGGCGCGCAGCCAGCGCTTCTGCCGCGCGTTCCATGAATGCCGGCCGAGCACGCCGATGCCGGCGTCCTTCAGCGCCGGGCGCAGCACTTCGTTCCAGCAGCGGTACTGCTGGTCGACCAGTTGCGCGGCGCGGTCGTGGATCGAGGTGAGGATGGCGTTGGGGCTCATCCCGTCCGGCGCCGGCGGCAGCCCGAATTCCTGCGCGTGGCGCACGGTGGCGGCGCGGATCTCGAAGAACTCGTCGAGGTTGGTGCAGGAGATGCACAGGAAACGCAGCCGCTCCAGCAACGGCACCTGCGGATCCTGCGCCTGCGCCAGCACCCGGAAGTTGAAGTCCAGTTGCGACAGCTCGCGGTTGATGTACAGCGCGGGGTCGCGCAGCGGGTCGCTGGGAATGTCCGGGGGCGGCGTGGGCGGCAGGGCAGGGGCGCGGCGGGGCATGGTGTCTCTCGTTAGGCGGAGGTCAGGGTGGCATGGTCGTGCCGCGGATGCACGCGCCCGGCGCCGAAGTGGCAGGAGAAGGTGCTGCCCTTGCCGACTTCGCTCTCGATCTCCAGCCGCGCCTGGTGCAGGCCGAGCACGTGCTTGACGATCGACAGGCCCAGGCCGGTGCCGCCGCTCTCGCGCGAGCGGCTGCTGGAGACGCGGTAGAAGCGCTCGGTGATCCGCGGCAGGTGATGCGCGGGAATGCCGTAGCCGCTGTCGCGCACCGCCAGCACCGCGCCATCGCCCTCGCGGGCGAAGGTGATGCGGATGGTGCCGCCGGCCGCGGTATAGCGCACCGCGTTGGTGACCAGGTTGGAGAAGGCGCTGTGCAGTTCCTTGTTGGAGCCGACCAGGTCGCAATCGGCTTCGTCGTGGACCTCGATGCGGTGCCGGCCCTGGCTGTGCGCCTCGGCCTCGCGGCGCAGCGTGGCCAGCATCGGCGCCATCGCGATCGACTCCTCGTTGGCGTGTTCCTGCGATTCCAGCCGCGACAGGGTCAGCAGGTCCTCGACCAGCTGGGTCATGCGCTGCGACTGCTTGCGCATCTCGGCGATCATCGGCCCCGAATCCGGAAAGTCCTCCGGGTCGAGCATATCCAGGTAGCCGTGGACCACGGTCAGCGGCGTGCGCAACTCGTGCGAGACGTTGGCGACGAAATCCCGGCGCACCTGCTCCAGTTGCAGCAGCTTGCTGACGTCGCGCGCGACCAGCAGCCAGTGGTCGTCGGAATAGGGAATCAGGCGCAGGTTCAGGCGCAGGCGGTCGTCGACCGGGGAGGGCATGTCCAGCATCGGCTCGGCGTTGCGGCCGCCGCTGAGCCAGTGCGCCAGCGGCATCGGCTGCAGCCGCTCCACCACCGGCGCACCGAGGTCGCCGGGGTGGCGCAGGCCGAGCAGGGTGCCGGCTGCTTCGTTGAACCATTGGATGCGCTGGCTGTTGCGGTCCACCACCACCACCGCGTCCGGCAGCGCCGCGGCGGCGGCGCGGTAGGCGCGCAGCATGTCCAGCAGGCGCCGCTTGCGCACGCGCATTTCCGCCTGGCTGCGGTACAGCAGCCGGTCCAGTTCGTTCCACACGCCGGTGCCGGCCGGCGGCTCCCAGCGCTGGCGCGCGGTCAGCCGCCGCAGCACCCGCCGCAGCCGCCAGTAGTGCCAGCCCATCACCCCCAGCGACATCAGGGTCAGCGCCATCCACACATGGCCGCCGATCCAGCCGATCAGCAACGCCTGCAACAGCAGGCCGGCGAGCGTGCCGAGGGTCTTCAACCAGGCGGAGCGGATGTGGCGGGGCATCGGGAACGCACTCTGTCGCAAAGGATCGTGATCCGTCCGCCGTTATAGCAGGCGAAGGCGGCGGTCAGATGGACGCAGAGAAGCGATAGCCGGAACCGCGGACGGTCTGCACCATGTTTTCCACCGAGAACGGCTCCAGCGTCTTGCGCAGGCGGCGGATGTGCACGTCGATGGTGCGCTCTTCCACGTAGACGCTGCCGCCCCAGACGTGATCGAGCAACTGCGCGCGGCTGTAGACGCGCTCGGGATGGGTCATGAAGAAGTGCAGCAGGCGGTACTCGGTCGGGCCGATCGGCACCGGCGCCTCGCCGGCGAACACCCGGTGCGCGGCGCCGTCGATGCGCAGGCTGCCGACCGAGACGCTGCCGTCCTCGTCGTCCTCGCGGGTGCGGCGCATCACCGCGCGGATCCGCGCCAGCAGCTCGCGTGCCGAGAACGGCTTGACCACGTAGTCGTCGACGCCGGCCTCCAGGCCGCCGACGCGGTCGTTCTCCTCGCCGCGGGCGGTGAGCATGATGATCGGCACTTCGCGGGTCATCGCATCCTTGCGCCAGCGCCGGGCCAGTTCAAGGCCGCTGGTGCCGGGCAGCATCCAGTCCAGCAGGATCAGGTCCGGGACCCGGTCGGCGATCGAGGTCTGCGCTTCGCGGGCATCGCCGGCGTGCACCGGCTCGAAGTCGCCCTTGCGTAGGGCGAACGCGACCATGTCGCGGATGGCCGGCTCGTCGTCGACGATCAGGATGCGTTTCTGCACAACGGCACCGTGGAACTGGGGAGGAAGGTCGCCAGTAGACTACGGTTTTATTACGTTTGAGTGACGCCTGACACGGGCGCGTTTCAGCGCCGTTGCATGTCCGGGTCCTGCACGCCCTGGCGGCGCAGTTCCAGCACCGTCGGGGTGATCGCGGCGATGCGGGCGTCGATGCGCGCGCGCGCCACGTAGTCCAGGTCGCTGCGCTTCTTCAGGTTGCTCAGCTGGATCAGGGCCTGCTCCGGATGCCCGTTCAGGTAGGCCGCCTCGGCATACGCCTCGCCGGCCCGGGTGTCGTCGCCGGCCAGTTCGCAGGCACGGGCGAAGGTGCGCTGGAACACCGGGTCCTCCGCGGCCGCCCCGAGCAGCGGCCGCAGCACCGCCTGGGCGCGCTGGCCGGCCTGGCGGCCGCCCTGTTCGTTGAGGGCGGTCGCATAGCTCAGCGCCACTGCCCGGTTGCTGGGCATGCGCTTGACCAGCGCCTCGAAGCGCTGGTCGGCGGCCTGGTTGCGGCCGGCCTTGGCCTCGGCCTCGGCCACCGCCACGGTCAGCCACCAGTTGTCCGGGTGCGCCTGCAGCAGGCTTTCCAGCGTCTGCGCGACCTCCTGCGCACTGCCGCCGGCACGCAGCCGGGCCAGCGCCAGGCCATAGCGCTGGGCATCGCTCAGGCCCTGTTTGCTGCCCTGGCGCAGGCCTTCGTACTCGCGGATCGCATCGGCCGGGGTGTTGGCGCTGAACACCCGCAGTCGCTCGCGGGCCCATTCGAACTGGCCGCTGGGGCCGCGCGCGTAGTTGGCGAACGGCAGTTGCAGGCCGCCGGGCAGCAGCGGATTGCTGGGCGCGCCCAGCGGCTGGCTCAGCGACACGTCGTTCGGATCGACCCGCTCCTTCAGGGTGCCGCCGGGCACGCTGGTGGTCAGGGTCAGGGTGTTCTTCTTCATCTGCTCGGCGCGCTCGCGGGCCTCGCTGATGCGGGTGGTGGTGACCGGGTGGGTCATCAGGAAGTCCGGGGTGCTGTAGCCGCCCTGGTTGCCGCGCATCGCCAGCGACATGCGCTCGAAGAAGCCGGCCATCGCGTCGACGTCGTAGCCGCTGCGCGCCAGGGTGCGGATGCCCAGGCGGTCGGCCTCCGATTCGTTGGAGCGGGTGTAGTCGATCTGCCGCTGCTGCATCAGCCCCAGGCCGCTGGCGATCGCCGCCTGGGTGGCGTCGCCGCTGGAGCGCCCGCCGGCCTGCTGCGCCGCGACCACCGCGGCGAGCATGCCGAGCAGGATCGGGATCTGGTCGCGCTGCGCCCGCTCGACCCCGCGCAGCACGTGCTGCTGGGTGACGTGGGCGATCTCGTGCGACAGCACCGCGGCCACCTCGTCCTCGCGCTCGGCGGTCAGTACCAACCCGGCGTTGACCGCCACGTAGCCGCCGAGGGTGGCGAAGGCGTTGATCTGGCGGTCGCGCAGCATGAAGAAGGTGAACTTCTGCTGGGGCTGGTCGCTGTTGGCGCCGAGCCGGGTGCCCATGGTCTGCAGCCAGTCGTCGATCAGCGGGTCCTCTAGCACGTAGCCGTAGCTGCGCAGCTCGGCCAGCATCATCTTGCCGTACTCGGCCTGGCGCGCCGGGGTCAGCAGCTCGCCGGCCGAGGAGCCGATGTCCGGCAGCTTGTTCTCCTGGGCCGGCGCCACGGCGCAGGCGGTGGCCAGGGTGATCGCGAAGGCGAGCGGCAGCAGGCGCAAGACAGGCTCCAGGGGGCAGGCGGACGCCGGGTGGCGGCCGGGACGACGGTGAATCCGGGATGATTCGCAGTGTTGCGGCAGCGGCCTCGAAAATCCACCCGGCCGCTACCATAGTGGCTTGGACCTTCTACACCGCCCGGAGTTTCCCGTGGACAACCCAACTGCCGACACCGGCCACGCCGGCGGCCCGCCGATCACCCTCTATTCCACCGCGATCTGCCCGTACTGCGTGGCGGCCAAGAACTTCCTCAAGAGCAAGGGCCGCACCTGGAACGAGGTGCGGATCGACCTGGACCCGGCCGAGCGCGAGAAGATGGTCGCGCTGGCGCGGCGCACCAGCGTGCCGCAGATCTTCGTCGGCGACGTCCACGTCGGCGGCTATGACGACATGATGGCGCTGCACCGCGCCGGCAAGCTGGAGCCGCTGCTCGACGGCCACGCCCCCGAGGCGCAGGCATGAGCGGCGCTGCGACGGGCGAGGGTGGCGCCTCCGGGGAGGACCGGGTCCGCGCGTTCACCGAGTTCCGCCAGCGCATGAACCAGCGCATCCTGGCCGAGCCGAACCAGGTGGTGCGGCGCTTCTTCGCGCTCGACACCCAGACCTACCAGGCCGGCGCGCTGGACGTGAAGACCAAGGAACTGCTCGGCCTGGTCGCCTCGCTGGTGCTGCGCTGCGACGACTGCATCAGCTACCACGTGGCCCAGTGCAAGGAGGCCGGGGTCAGCCGCGAGGAGTTCTTCGAGACGTTCTCGGTGGGCCTGGTGGTCGGCGGCTCCATCGTGATCCCGCACCTGCGTCGCGCCGTGGACTTCCTCGACACGCTGGAGGCCGGCGCCGCCGCGCCAGCGCAGCACGCGCACGACTGAGCCGCTTCGGGCTGCCCCGATGGCCACCGGCGCCCGCGCCGGAGGCCGTCCGGTTTTGGGCGCCTTCACCGGCTTCGGGCATAATTACCGCTGAAACCTCCTTGCGCCTGCAGCCCCGGTTCCCGGGCGGCGCTCCCCCCTCTTGTACGGAAACCGCAACCCTATGACGCAGACAATCACGGTCATCCGTGGCGATGGCATCGGCCCGGAGATCATGGACGCCACGCTGTTCGTGCTCGACGCGCTGAACGCCGGCCTCACCTACGAATACGCCGATGCGGGCCTGGTGGCGCTGGAGAAGCACGGCGACCTGCTGCCGGCCGCCACGCTGGAGTCGATCCGCAAGAACAAGGTGGCGCTGAAGAGCCCGCTGACCACGCCGGTGGGCGAGGGCTTCAGCTCGATCAACGTGGCCATGCGCCGCCAGTTCGACCTGTACGCCAACGTGCGTCCGGCCAAGTCGTTCCCCAACACCAAGTCGCGCTTCGGCGCCGGCGTGGACCTGATCACCGTGCGCGAGAACACCGAAGGCGCCTACCTGAGCGAAGGCCAGGAAGTGTCCGCCGACGGCGAGACCGCGCTGTCGATGGCCAAGGTGACCCGCAAGGGTTCCGAGCGCATCGTCCGCTACGCCTTCGACCTGGCCCGCGCGACCGGCCGCAAGAAGGTCACCGCGGTGCACAAGGCCAACATCATCAAGTCCACCTCGGGCCTGTTCCTGAAGGTGGCGCGCGACGTGGCGGCGAACTACCCGGAGATCGAATTCCAGGAAATGATCGTCGACAACGCCTGCATGCAGTTGGTGATGCGCCCGGAGCAGTTCGACATCATCGTCACCACCAACCTGTTCGGCGACATCCTGTCGGACCTGTGCGCCGGCCTGGTCGGCGGCCTGGGTCTGGCCCCGGGCGCCAACATCGGCGTGGACGCGGCGATCTTCGAAGCCGTGCACGGCTCGGCCCCGGACATCGCCGGGCAGGGCAAGGCCAACCCGTGCGCGCTGCTGCTGGGCGCGGCGCAGCTGCTGGACCATATCGGCCAGCCGCAGAACGCCGAGCGCCTGCGCAACGCCATCGTCGCCACGCTGGAAGCCAAGGACGGTCTGACCCCGGACCTGGGTGGCAGCGGCAACACCATGGGCTTCGCCAAGGCCATCGCCAGCCGCCTCTGAGCGTCCGGAAGATCGTAGAAAAAAGAAAGGGCGCCCCAGGGCGCCCTTTCTTTTGCTCGGAAACTTGTCTGAAGCCAAGCCCGCTCATCGATCAAGGGGAGTTCGCTTTTACGATTCCCCAATCCCGATTCCCGACTCCCGGCTTCAATTCCGCGACTGCAGCTTCGACAGCAGGCGCAGGAACTCCAGGTACAGCCACACCAGCGTCACCATCAGGCCGAACGCGCCGTACCACTCCATGTACTTGGGTGCGCCCTGTTCGACGCCGCTCTCGATGAAGTCGAAGTCCAGTACCAGGTTCAGCGCCGCCACCACCACCACGAACAGGCTGAACAGGATGCCGACCGTGCCGGAGGCGTGGATGTAGGGGATCTGGATGTTGAAGAAGCCAAGCACCATCGTGGCCAGATACACCAGCGCGATGCCGCCGGTGGCCGCGACCACGCCCAGCTTGAAGTTCTCGGTGGCCTTGATCATGCCGCTGCGGTAGGCGAACAACATCGCGAACAGGGTGCCGAAGGTCAGCAGCACGGCCTGCAGCACGATGCCGTTGAAGCGCACTTCGTACATCGCCGAGATCGATCCCAGGAAGAAGCCTTCCACCAGCGCGTACAGCGGCGCGGTGATGGGCGACCATTCCTTCTTGAAGATCGTGATCAGGGCCAGGATGAAGCCGCCGATCAGGCCGCCCAGCGCGTAGCCGGCCACGCCAGGAGCGATCATCGCGTTGCCCGCGGCATCGATCGAAACCGACTGGCTCCAGGCGAATACGGCGGTGAGCGCTGTCAGCATCAACAGGATGCCGGTCTTGTTGGCGGTGCCGTTCAGGGTCATCGCACCGCTGTCGCGCGCGACGACCGTGCCGTTGCCGGGCGAGACCACGTTGCCGCTGTGCAGATCGAGGAAGGTGGATTCCTTCAGGGCGGGGTTGCCGCTGCGAAGCATGCTGTTTTCTCCTTCAAAATGGCTCTCGGCCGATGCCGATGGCAAGCCGTGAGCATAGCGCAGGCGATGTTGCGTGCATGCGACGTTGACAGCGGGCCGCAAGCTTCCCACAATAGCCGACCTTTCCGGCCTTGGCCGCGAGGGATGTTCCGCCGGGGTATAGCGCAGTCTGGTAGCGCGCCTGCTTTGGGAGCAGGATGTCGGGGGTTCGAATCCCTCTACCCCGACCAATCCGATGTCCAACGGCGGAAAGGAATGCGACAATCCAGCCAGGGCGCCCGTAGCTCAACTGGATAGAGCACCGGCCTTCTAAGCCGGCGGTTACAGGTTCGATTCCTGTCGGGCGCGCCACACCGGCGCCGGGCGGGAGATGCAAGGTTCAATGGTGGCTGTAGCTCAGTTGGTTAGAGTACTGGATTGTGATTCCAGATGTCGGGGGTTCGAGTCCCCTCAGCCACCCCATTGATCGCGTGACCCGATGCTTCGCGGGGTGTTGCAACGAAGCAAAAAAGCACATAGAATGTGCGACTCAGTTTCAGGGCCGTTAGCTCAGTTGGTAGAGCAGTTGACTCTTAATCAATAGGTCCAAGGTTCGAATCCTTGACGGCCCACCAAAACGAAAGGCACCTGCTCCGGCAGGTGCCTTTTTCTTTGCCGGCCGGCCTGCAACAATGTGCCGGCAGGCGCCTTCCGGCGCCGCAGCGCGAAAGTGGCGGAATTGGTAGACGCCCTGGTTTTAGGTACCAGTGCCGCAAGGCGTAGGGGTTCGAGTCCCCTCTTTCGCACCATCCAGCCCCCGATGGCCCCTTGTGGCGATGGCGGGTTCGCCGTCGCCACGGCGGCCTCCCGGCCCTGCGCTGGCAGGCGCCGCGGGAATAGGCGAAACTATCCGGCTGCGGCGGCTGTCCCGTGCCCGCGCCAACCCGTACTTTTCTACATCGTGCCGAGAGCCGTGGGCTCCCGGTGGCAGGAGTCCACATGCAAGCTTCGATCGAAACCACCGGTACCCTGGAACGGCGTCTGACCTTCACCCTGCCGGAGGATCGCCTGGAAACCCATGTCGGCGGCCGCCTGCGCGAAGTCGCGCGCACCGCGCGGATCAAGGGCTTCCGTCCGGGCAAGATTCCGGCCAAGGTGATCGAGCAGCGCTTCGGGCCGCAGATCCGCGCCGAGGCGCTGGACGGCCTGCTGCGCGAGACCTTCGACTCGGCCGTGCGCGAGCACGAACTGCGCCTGGCCGGCAACCCGCGCATCGACCGTGCCGGCGACAACGAACTGCAGTTCGTGGCCACCTTCGAAGTGGTGCCGGACTTCGGCGACATCGACGTCTCGACGCTGCAGGTGATCCGCCACACCGCCGAGGTCACCGACGCCGACATCGAGCAGATGATCGAGAACCTGCGCCTGCAGCGTCGTACCTGGCAGCCGGCCGCGCGTCCGGCGCAGGACGGCGACCTGGTGACCCTGGAGACCTGGTCGCAGGTCGGCGACGAGCGCCTGCCGGCCGAGGGCGTGGAGAAGGGCAGCAGCGTGATCGGCTCGGGCGTCATGTTCCCGGCGATCGAGCAGGGCCTGGTCGGCCTGTCCAAGGACGAAGAGAAGACGCTGACCGTCGACTTCCCGGCCGACTGGCGCGTGCCGCAGTTCGCCGGCAAGCAGGTCCAGGTCCATGTGAAGGCGGTCGACGTCGCCGCGCCGGTGCTGCCGGACGTGGACAAGGAGTTCATCAAGAGCTTCGGCGTGAAGAGCGGCGATGCCGAGCAGTTCCGCAAGGACATCCGCATCAACCTCGAGCGCGAGCTCAAGGGCGCGCTGATGAACCGCCTGCGTCGCGAAGTCGGCGAGCAGCTGATCGCCGCCTACGCCTCGGTCGAAATGCCGCCGCGCCTGGTCGAGAACGAAGCGCGCGCCATGCTGGCGCAGCAGGTCGAGCAGATGCGCCGTTCCGGCCGCGACCCGGGTCAGGTGCCGGACGACGCCCACCAGGGCTTCATGGACGCCGCGCGCAAGCGCGTGCTGGTCGGCCTGCTGGTCGGCGAGGTCGCCCGCCGCAACGAACTGCGCCTGGACCCGAAGCGGGTCTCGGAGACGCTGCGCCTGATCGCCTCGACCTACGAAGAGCCCGAGCAGGTCATTGAGATGTACCGCAACGATCCCCAATTGATGGGGGGACTGCAGAGCCGTGTGATGGAAGAGCAGGTGATCGACTGGATCGCCGAGCGCGCCCAGCACACCGAGCAGGCGATGTCGTTCCAGGACGCGATCCGTCAATAAGACGACGCGTCGCCGCGTTGCGCAGCCGACCTGCGCGACGCGGATCCCCGTTTCATCCCCGCGGCGGCGGGGCGCAACACGATGCGAAGCCCTGCACACCCCCGTGCAGGGACGGACCCCGAGCAGCAGGAGATCACCGCGTGGACAATGTGACCAAGGCCTTGAATCTGGTTCCGATGGTGGTCGAACAGACCAGCCGCGGCGAGCGCGCCTACGACATCTATTCGCGCCTGCTGAAGGAGCGCCTGATCTTCCTGGTCGGCCCGATCGACGACCACATGGCCAATGTGATCGTGGCTCAGCTGCTGTTCCTGGAAGCGGACAATCCGGAGAAGGACATCAGCATCTACATCAATTCGCCGGGTGGCGTGGTCACCGCCGGCATGGCGATCTACGACACCATGCAGTACATCAAGCCGGACGTGAGCACCATCTGCGTCGGCCAGGCCGCCTCGATGGGCGCGCTGCTGCTGGCGTCGGGCGCGGCCGGCAAGCGCTATGCGCTGCCGAACTCGCGGGTGATGATCCACCAGCCGCTGGGCGGCTTCCAGGGCCAGGCCACCGACATCGACATCCACGCCCGCGAGATCCTGACGCTGCGCGCGCGGCTGAACGAAATCCTGGCCAAGCACACCGGCCAGTCGCTGGAAACCATCGCCCGCGACACCGAGCGCGACAACTTCAAGAGCGCCGTCGACGCGCAGGCCTACGGCCTCGTCGACCAGGTCCTGGAGCGTCGTCCGGATGAGTCCATCCAGCCGGCATAAGGCTTGCATGTACTGCAAAACGCAGCGTATTCCGCAGGGCCGGGGTCGGGCTAGCGTCCTCCCGGCCCTGTGCTATTCTCGAAATCGAACCCCCGTTCATCGGGTGGGGTAACTGGGTAAGCGAAGCAATGAGCGAAGACCGGCAAGGCCGTTCCGGCGACAGCAACAAGATCCTGTACTGCTCGTTCTGCGGCAAGAGTCAACACGAGGTCCGTAAGCTGATCGCCGGGCCCAGCGTGTTCATCTGCGACGAATGCGTCGAGTTGTGCAACGACATCATCCGCGAGGAGCTCGAGGAGAAGGCGCAGTCGGCACGCAGCAGCCTGCCCAAGCCGCGCGAGATCCTGGAAGTGCTCGACCAGTACGTGATCGGCCAGCAGCGCGCCAAGCGCACGCTCGCCGTGGCCGTGTACAACCACTACAAGCGCATCGAGAGCCGGCAGAAGAACGACGAGGTCGAACTGGCCAAGTCCAACATCCTGCTGGTCGGTCCGACCGGCTCGGGCAAGACGCTGCTGGCCGAGACGCTGGCGCGCCTGCTCAACGTGCCGTTCACCATCGCCGATGCGACCACGCTGACCGAGGCCGGCTACGTCGGCGAGGACGTGGAGAACATCATCCAGAAGCTGCTGCAGAAGTGCGACTACGACGTCGACAAGGCGCAGCAGGGCATCGTCTACATCGACGAGATCGACAAGATCTCGCGCAAGAGCGAGAACCCGTCGATCACCCGCGACGTGTCCGGCGAAGGCGTGCAGCAGGCGCTGCTGAAGCTGATCGAAGGCACGGTCGCCTCGGTGCCGCCGCAGGGCGGGCGCAAGCATCCGCAGCAGGAATTCCTGCAGGTGGACACCAAGAACATCCTGTTCATCTGCGGCGGCGCGTTCGCCGGCCTGGACAAGGTGATCCAGCAGCGCTCCAACGACGCCGGCGGCATCGGCTTCGGCGCCAAGGTGAAGAGCTCCGAGCGCAAGCGCGAGGTCGGCAAGATCCTGGCCGACGTCGAGCCGGAAGACCTGATCAAGTTCGGCCTGATCCCCGAGTTCGTCGGCCGCCTGCCGGTGGTCGCCACGCTCGAGGAGCTGGACGAGCCGGCGCTGATCAAGATCCTGACCGAGCCGAAGAACGCCATCACCAAGCAGTTCAAGAAGCTGTTCGAGATGGAAGGCGTGGAGCTGGAGTTCCGCCAGGACGCGCTGCTGGCCATCGCCAAGAAGGCGCTCAAGCGCAAGACCGGCGCGCGCGGCCTGCGCACCATCGTCGAGTCGGTGCTGCTGGACACGATGTACGAGCTGCCGTCGCAGGAGAACGTCAGCAAGGTGGTGGTGGACGAGTCGGTGATCGAGCACAAGTCCGAGCCGTACCTGATCTACCAGACCCCGCCGGCGGCGCCCAAGGTCGCCTCCGCGGAGTGACCCGGGCGGGCGGTGCGCGGCGACCCCGTCGCGCGCCCCGTGCCTGCCGGTAAGTCGCTGAAACATAAAGGGGTTATGCGCTCCCCTTGCATCGTCCAGCCGATGGCCCCATAACGGGGCCATCGGCGTTTTTATGGCCGCCCGCATCGCGTTCCCGCCTCCCAAATCGGAATCCTCATGGCCCAGTCCCAATCCGAAGTCCTCGACCTGCCGGTCCTGCCATTGCGCGACGTCGTGGTCTTCCCGCACATGGTCATCCCGCTGTTCGTCGGTCGCGACAAATCCATGCGCGCGCTCGAGCACGCGATGGAGGCCGACAAGCGCATCCTGCTGGTCGCGCAGAAGTCCGCCGAGACCGACGACCCGGCGGCGGCCGACCTCTACAACGTCGGCACGCTGGCGCAGGTGCTGCAATTGCTGAAGCTGCCCGATGGCACCATCAAGGTGCTGGTCGAGGGCCTGTCGCGCGTCAGCGTCGACAAGGTCGCCGAGCGCGACGGCGCGCTGCAGGGCGAAGGCCGCGAGATCGACGCCGCCGAATCGCGCGAGGAGCGCGAGGTGGAGGCGATCGCGCGCTCGCTGATGTCGCTGTTCGAGCAGTACGTCAAGACCAACCGCAAGCTGCCGCCGGAACTGCTGCAGACCCTGTCCGGCATCGACGAGCCCGGCCGCCTGGCCGACACCATCGCCGCGCACATCGGCGTGCGCCTGGCCGACAAGCAGCGCCTTCTGGAAACGCTGGAAGTGGGCGAGCGCCTGGAGATGCTGGTCGGCCTGGTCGACGGCGAGATCGACGTGCAGCAGCTGGAGAAGCGCATCCGCGGCCGGGTCAAGTCGCAGATGGAGAAGAGCCAGCGCGAGTACTACCTCAACGAGCAGATGAAGGCGATCCAGAAGGAACTGGGCGACCTCGACGACGCGCCGGGCGAGCTGGAGGAACTGGCGCGCAAGATCGCCGAGGCCGGCATGCCCAAGCCGGTGGAGACCAAGGCCAAGGCCGAACTCAACAAGCTCAAGCAGATGTCGCCGATGTCGGCCGAAGCCGCGGTGGTACGCAACTACCTCGACTGGCTGCTGGGCGTGCCGTGGAAGAAGCGCAGCAAGGTGCGCAAGGACCTGAAGGTCGCGCAGGAAACCCTCGATGCCGATCACTACGGCCTGGAGAAGGTCAAGGACCGCATCCTCGAGTACCTGGCGGTGCAGTCGCGGGTGAAGCAGATGAAGGGGCCGATCCTGTGCCTGGTCGGGCCGCCGGGCGTGGGCAAGACCTCGCTGGGCCAGTCCATCGCCAAGGCCACCAACCGCAAGTTCGTGCGCATGTCGCTGGGCGGCGTGCGCGACGAGGCGGAGATCCGCGGCCATCGCCGCACCTACGTCGGCTCGATGCCGGGCCGCATCGTGCAGAACCTCAACAAGGTCGGCAGCAAGAACCCGCTGTTCGTGCTCGACGAGATCGACAAGATGTCGATGGATTTCCGCGGCGATCCGTCCTCGGCGCTGCTGGAAGTGCTCGACCCCGAGCAGAACAACGCCTTCAACGACCACTACCTGGAAGTGGACCTGGACCTGTCCGAAGTGATGTTCGTGGCGACCTCCAATTCGCTGAACATCCCCGGCCCGTTGCTGGACCGCATGGAAGTGATCCGCATCCCCGGCTACACCGAGGACGAGAAGCTCAACATCGCCGCACGCTACCTGGTGCCCAAGCAGCTCAAGGCCAATGGCCTGAAGCAGGACGAACTGGAGATCGGTGCCGACGCGATCCGCGACATCGTGCGCTACTACACGCGCGAATCCGGCGTGCGCAACCTCGAGCGCGAAGTGGCCAAGATCTGCCGCAAGGTGGTCAAGGAGATCGCCCTGGCCGGTCCGCAGCCGGCCGCCCCGGCGAAGAAGGCCGCAGCGAAGAAGGGCGCCGCGCGCAAGGACAAGGCGCGCGTCAGCGTCGGCTCGAAGAACCTGGACAAGTACCTGGGCGTGCGCCGCTACGACTTCGGTCGCGCCGAGGAGCAGAACGAGATCGGCCTGGTGACCGGCCTGGCCTGGACCGAGGTCGGCGGCGATCTGCTGCAGATCGAATCGACCCTGGTCCCGGGCAAGGGCGCGGTGATCCTGACCGGCCAGCTCGGCGACGTGATGAAGGAATCGGCGTCGGCCGCATTGTCGGTGGTGCGTTCGCGCGCCGAGCGGCTCGGCATCGAGGCGGACTTCCTGCAGAAGCACGACGTGCACCTGCACGTGCCCGACGGCGCCACGCCCAAGGACGGCCCCAGCGCCGGCATCGCGATGGTGACCTCGCTGGTGTCGATGCTGACCAAGGTGCCGGTCAAGTCGGAGGTGGCGATGACCGGCGAGATCACCCTGCGTGGCCGCGTCTCGGCGATCGGCGGGCTCAAGGAGAAGCTGCTGGCCGCACTGCGCGGCGGCATCCGCACCGTGCTGATCCCCGAGGAGAACCGCAAGGATCTGGCCGACATCCCGGAGAACGTCACCCGCGATCTGAAGATCGTGCCGGTGAAGTGGATCGACGAAGTGCTGGATCTGGCACTTGAGCGTCCGCTCGCGCCGAAGCCCGCCGCCGACGCCGAACAGGCACCGTCGCGGCGCAAGCAGAAAGCATCCTCGAACCCGCGCGTCAAGCACTGACGCGCGCTGAACCGCGCCCGCGCAAACGGCTCAAACCCGCGCCGTTGTTGGCTTTTCGGCTTGCGCGGGTATGGGCCCGCTGGTATAAATGCAGCGCTTGCGAGCACCGCGAACGGGCGTGCTTGGTAGTGCAAAACATATCCATCGGGGTCTCGCCCAGGCGAGGCAGGCCACGCCGACACCCGATCCTCAATCCGCGGTCTTCTGCCGCACATGGAGTCATCAAGAAATGAATAAAGCCGAACTGAACGACGCGATCGCCGCTGCCGCCGATATCTCCAAGGCCGAAGCCGGTCGTGCCATCGACGCCTTCGTGTCGGAAGTGACCAAGGCCCTGAAGAAGGGCGACAGCGTCACGCTCGTGGGCTTCGGCACCTTCCAGGTGCGCGACCGTGCCGAGCGCACCGGCCGCAACCCGAAGACCGGCGACTCCATCAAGATCGCGGCGTCGAAGAATCCGACGTTCAAGGCTGGTAAAGCGCTGAAGGATGCCGTAAACTAATCGACTCGCTAGGGTGCTTAGCTCAGCGGTAGAGCGTCTCCTTTACACGGAGAGGGTCGGGGGTTCGAAACCCTCAGCACCCACCAGAGCACCGAGCGACAGGTTTCAAAAGCGGAGTGGTAGTTCAGTCGGTTAGAATGCTGGCCTGTCACGCCGGAGGTCGCGGGTTCGAGTCCCGTCCACTCCGCCAGTTGTACCGAAGCCCCCGAGCGATCGGGGGTTTCGTTTCTCGCAGTCGCCGCCACGCGCCAGCGTCGGCCCGGCCGCTGCGGGAAAGCGGGCCTCGCGCCCGCCTCCGTTCAAACGCGGAGTGGTAGTTCAGTCGGTTAGAATGCTGGCCTGTCACGCCGGAGGTCGCGGGTTCGAGTCCCGTCCACTCCGCCATTTGTACGCGAAACCCCCGAGCGATCGGGGGTTTCTTTTTTTCCGCAGTGCGCTGGTTTGGTCGTCGATGCGCTCCGGATTCGCCGCCTCGACGCATGAGCGGCGCGGGTTGCCGGGCCGCCGGTTCTGCCGCAAGGCGTGAAGCGGGTTAAACTGCGCGGCTCGCCAATAGGCCGTCGGTTCCCAATGCTGCAGAAACTTCGCGAAAAGACCTCGGGCTGGATCGCCACCGCGATCATCGGTCTGTTGATGATTCCGTTCCTGTTCGTCATCGACAACAGCTACCTCGGTGGCGTCGGTGCCAACAACGTCGCCAAGGTGCAGGCGCCGCCGTCGTGGTGGTCGTCGGCGCCGTCGTGGTGGCCGGTGTCGCTGCTGTGGCAGCACCACGAAGTGAGCACGGAGCAGTTCCGTACCCGCTTCGAGCAGGCGCGCATCCAGGCGCGCGAACAGCAGGGCGAGAACTTCGATCCGCGCGCGTTCGAAAGCATCGACAACAAGCGCAAGCTGCTCGATCAGCTGATCGACGAGCAGGTGGCGAAGCTGTCGGCCGAGCGCGCCGGCGTGGTCATCGGCGATGCCGCGGTGCGCGATTACATCAGCTCCATGCCTGCGTTCCAGAACGACGGCAAGTTCGATCCGGAGCGCTACCGCCTGGCCCTGGCCTCGGGCACGCCGCCGCGGACGCCGACCATGTTCCAGCAACTGGTGCGCGACGCGCTGCAGCAGTCGGTGATTCCTTCCGGCATCGCGGAATCGGCGTTCGCCACCAAGCCGGAAACCGAGCGCCTGCTGAAGATGCTGGGCGAGACCCGCGACGTGGAGATGGCGCTGTTGCCGGAAATGCCGGCCGACACCGCACCGGTCAGCGACGCGCAGGTGCAGCAGTGGTACGACTCGCACAAGTCGGACTTCAAGCAGCCGGAAACCGTGACGATCGAGTACGTCGACCTCAACGCGGCCAGCCTGCCGCCGGTCAAGCCGGCCGACGAGGCGACGCTGCGCAAGCGCTACGACGACGAGAAGGCGCGCTTCGTCGAGCCCGATCAGCGGCTGGCTTCGCACATCCTGATCAGCGCCGGCAAGGACGCGGCCTCGCAGAAGGCGGCCGAGGCCAAGGCGGCCAAGCTGGCGGCCGAAGCCAAGCAGCCTGGCGCCGATTTCGCCGCGCTGGCCCGCGCCAACTCCGATGACCCTGGTTCCAAGAACGCCGGCGGCGATCTGGGCTGGGTGGAGAAGGGCGTGATGGTGAAGCCGTTCGAGGACGCGCTGTTCGCGATGAAGCCCGGCGAGATCGTCGGCCCGATCAAGAGCGAGTTCGGCTATCACGTGATCCAGCTGCGCCAGGTCAAGGGCGGCGAAGGCAAGTCGTTCGAGCAGGTGCGCGACCAGCTCGCCAGCGAGCAGTTGAAGGCAGACGGCGAGAAGGCCTTCAGCGACCTGAGCGGCAAGCTGGTGGACCTGGTCTACAAGAACCCGACCGCGCTGGCTTCGGCGGCGAAGGAAGTGGGCCTGCCGGTGCAGACGTTGGGGCCGTTCTCGCGCGCCACCGCCAGCGGCATCGCCGCACAGCCGGCGGTGCTGCGCGCCGCGTTCTCCGACACCCTGGTGCAGGACGGCACGGTCAGCGACCCGATCAACCTGGGGCCGAACCACAGCGTGCTGATCCGCGTGACCCAGCACCAGCCGGAGCAGATCCAGCCACTGGCCAAGGTGCACGAACAGGTCGTGGCCGCGGTGCATGCCGACCGCACCGCCAAGGCGGCCGCTGCCAAGGCCGATGCGCTGCTGGAGCGTTTGCGCAAGGGCGAGACCCTGCAGGCCCTGGCCGGCGCGGAGAAGCTGCAGATCAACCCGATGCCGGGTCTGCCGCGCAACGTGCCGATGCCGAGCGCGCAGGCCAGCCAGGCGATCTTCAGCGCGCCGCAGCCGGCCGACGGCAAGCCCTCGGTGGGCAAGGTCGAGCTGCCTGCCGCGCCGGGCACCGTGGGCAAGCGCTATGCGTTGTTTGCGGTCACCAAGGTGACGCCGGGCGACCTGAGCAAGGTGCCGGCCGAGCAGCAGACGATGTTCCAGCAGCAGCTGGCGCGGATCGAAGGCGAGGCCGATGCCAAGGCCTACGTCGATGCGATGCGCAAGCACTTCAAGATCAGCGTGCAGGAATCGCAGCTGTAACCGCGGCTTCGACAGCGCAAAGCGGCACGCAACAGGCCCGGCATTGCCGGGCCTGTTGCGTTTCAGGTGCGTGGTTTATCGGCGTGTGCGATTTGCTGTGGGGGAGGCGCGCAACGTTGACGCAAGTGTGGACGTGCGCCTGCCGATGGCCGGCATGCCTTCAGTGGCGCGAATGGGCGGCAAGCGCGTTACGTCGCTACCTTGGCCGGCGCGATGCGCTGTCCCTGCTGGCGGCCATCGAAACAGAGTCTGTTGCCGATGGCGCGTGCGCGCAGTTGCGCTAGCGGCTGGACGTGGCGATACGCCTGCCTTCCAGGCGCTCATGCTGATCGTAGGTGCCCATCGGGCCGAGGAAACGGGTGGTCATCCCCGCAGCGTGGCGGCACATCCGCGGACGTTGCAGCATGGGCCGGGCCTCGTCCCGCCGCAGCGGGAGTGCGATCAGTCCTCGTAGCTCAGCACCATGCCGGGACGCAGCACGCTGCGCGCGGACAGGCCGTTCTTCATCAGCAGCGCCTGCACGGTGATGCCGTAGCGCTTGGCGATGTTCCAGGCGGTGTCGCCGTCGCGCACGGTGTGCGTGTGGCGGGAGCGTGCGCCGGCGCGCGTGGCACGGTTCGGCGCGGGAGTGTCGTCGGCGCTGGCCACGGTGGCGACGACCGGGGCGTCGTCCTGCGCCGGCGTCGCGGTGTCCTGGGCCAGCACGGGGCCGCCCAGACTGCGCGGCGCCAGCACCGGCAGCGCGCGCTTGGTGCTGCGGCCACTGCCCAGGGCCGGGTTCAGCCGGGCGAGCTGATTGCCCTGCAGCGCCTGGCGCCGCGCCCATTCGTCCAGTGCCATGCCGGCGGGCAGGGTCTGCGCCTGCAGGATCGGCACGTCGCGGTCCAGCGAGGCCATCCATTCGTCGCGGGTCTGCGCCTGTTCCAGCACGCAGGCCAGCGCGTGCAGTTTCTCGACGTAGGCGTAGGTGACCGAGGACAGCCCGGGCAGCTTGTCCGGCTGCGCGTTCTGCGCGTTCATGCCGGCGCGGCGCATCGACTGCAGCACGCGGTATTCGCCGGCGTTGTAGGCCATGATCGCCAGGCGCCAGTCGCCGCCGAACATGCCGTGCAGGGTCTTCAGATAGCGCACTGCGGCGCGGGTGGAGTCCACCGCGGACAGACGGCCGTCGTAACCGTTCTCCAGCGGGACATCGTGGTTGCGCGCGGTGCCCGGGATGAACTGCCACAGGCCGGCGGGGCCGCTGCTGTTGCGCGCCGCCGGGCGGTAGCCGCTCTCCACGAACGGGATCAGCGCGAATTCGGTCGGCAGGTTGGCCGCACGCAGTTCGTCGACCACGTAGCCGAACAGCGGCAGCACGTCCTCGTCCTCGTCGGCCAGCCGCGACGGCGCGCGCGAGAACTGCTGCTGCCAGCGCGCGTCGGTGGCGCCGGCGTCGCAGCGCGCATCGGCCAGGCCGTCGCGGAAGCGGGCGAGGATGTCGTGCCCGTTACGGGTGGTCGGCGGCGGCAGCGCCGCCGCGTCCGTCGGCAGGCCGTTCAGGCCGGCTACGGTCTGCTCAAGTGCCGCTGCAAGCGGGGTCGCGGCCGCCACGGGGGGCGCCGCCGACGCTATCGCCAGCGTCAGCGCCGCCGTCAACGCCAGCGCCCTCATGCGCGGAAATCGTCTTTCCAGCGCCTCAATTCGGCGAAGACTTCCACTTCGTCGGACACCCCCCGGCCGAGCCGGGCGCCGATCGCCTGCTGGATCGCCGCCGAAGCGGTGCGCAGGAACGGATTGGTCGCCAGTTCGCTGGCGAGAGTGACGGGAACGGTGGGGCGGGCAGCGTGACGCATGGCCTGGGCTTCCTGATGGCGCTGCCGCAGGGCAGCGTTGGTGGGATCGACCGTGACGGCGAATGCCGCATTGGCCAAGGTGTATTCGTGTCCGCAGCAGACCAGCGTCTGCCCCGGGAGGGCGGACAGGCGCTGCAGCGAACCCAACATCTGGGAGGGCGTACCTTCGAACATGCGCCCACAGCCCAGGCTGAACAGCGTATCGCCGCTGAACAGATGACCCTGGCCGACGTAGGCCAGGTGCGAGCGGGTATGGCCGGGGACGGCCAGGGTATCGAACTGCCAGTCCAGCACCTTCACGACCTCGCCATCTCCGACCCGCTCGCACGAAAATCCGGCAATGCGAGGGTCGTCCGGCGCGTACACCGGCAGATCCGGCCAGCGTTCGCGCAAAGCGGCGACGCCACCGATATGGTCGTCGTGGTGATGGGTCAGCAGGATGGCGGCGGGTTGCAGCCCTTGGGCCGCGGCCTCCAGCACCGGCTCGGCCTGGCCTGGATCGACCAGCAACGCACGCCCGTCGTCCGTGGCGATCGCCCAGATGTAGTTATCCTGGAATGCGGGCAGGGCGATCAGTCGCATAGAATTGGCACCATGCCTGCCGTGTCGCTCCCTCGTCAAGCCAACGTCTCATCCTGGTTTGATACTGCCGGGGCGCAGGCGTTGCTGCAGGTCGAGCAGCCGCTGATCCTCGACGCCTTGCTCAAGCGCCCCGCGCAGCCCTGGCTGTGGCTGGCCCCGGTGCCGCTACCGCCCCCCGCGCGCGAGCTGCCGGGGCGGGGCGTGCGCCTGCACCGCAGCGCCTGCGGCTACGCCGGCGACCTGGTGTGCACGCTGCCACTGCCGCTGCCGTCGGAAAGCGTCAACGCCATCGTCCTGCAGCACGTGCTCGCCGCCGACGCGGCGGCGCTGCTGGAGGAATGCGAGCGCATCCTGATGCCGGGCGGGCGGCTGTGGCTGTTCGCGCTCAATGCGGTGAGCCCGTACCGGCTGCGCTGGCGCCGCCAGGGCCTGGTGGCGCGTCCGCCAGGTAGCTGGCGCGGCCTGCTCGAACAGGTCGGCCTGCCGTGCGTGGAGCAACTGCGCTATCTCGGGCCGGTGTGGCCGACCCGCGGCGGCGTCGGCCCGGCCACCTCCACCGCGCCGCTGCGCGCGGTCTGCCTGCTGCAGGCGGAAAAACGCACCGCCGCCGGCATCGGCCCCATTCCGCTGCGCGCGCCGGTCCGCTGGCGCGGCTCGGTCGCTTCCATCTGAACACGGAGTTTCATGAAGACTGTCGACATCCATACCGATGGCGCCTGCCTCGGCAACCCCGGCCCCGGCGGCTGGGCCGCGCTGCTGCGCTACAAGGGACTGGAGCGCGAGGTGGCCGGCGCCGAGGCGCACACCACCAACAACCGCATGGAGCTGATGGCCGCGATCATGGCCCTGGAGACGCTCAACGAGCCGTGCCAGATCGTGTTGCACACCGACTCGCAGTACGTGCGCCAGGGCATCACCGAATGGATGCCGGGCTGGGTGCGCCGGCAGTGGAAGACCGCCGGCGGCGATCCGGTCAAGAACCGCGATCTGTGGGAGCGGCTGCATGCGGCCGCGCAGCGGCATACGATCGACTGGCGCTGGGTCAAGGGCCACAACGGCGATCCGGACAACGAGCGGGTCGATCAGCTGGCGCGCAACCAGGCCCTGCACGTGCGCGCCGGCGGCGCCGCCGTCGCGACCTGATCTTGTCTTCCTTTTCCGCTGCGAGTCCCATGCGTCAGATCATCCTCGATACCGAAACCACCGGCCTGGAATGGAAGAAGGGCAACCGTGTCGTCGAAATCGGCGCGGTGGAACTGCTCGAACGCCGCCCCAGCGGGCGCAACTTCCATCGCTACCTGCGCCCGGACTGCGATTTCGAACCCGGCGCGCAGGAAGTCACCGGCCTGACCCTGGATTTCCTTGCCGACAAGCCGGAATTCCACGAGGTGGTCGACGAATTCCTGGAGTTCATCGACGGCGCCGAGCTGATCATCCACAACGCCTCGTTCGACCTGGGCTTTCTGGATTACGAACTGTCGCGGCTGGGCGAGTCCTACGGCCGCATCCTCGATCGCGCCACGGTGATCGACACCCTGCTGCTGGCGCGCGAGCGCTTTCCGGGTCAGCGCAATTCGCTGGACGCGCTGTGCAAGCGGTTGGGCGTGGACAACTCGCACCGGCAACTGCACGGCGCGCTGCTCGATGCGCAGATCCTCAGCGACGTGTACATCGCGCTGACCTCCGGGCAGGAGGAGATCGGCTTCGCCCTGGCCGAGGACGGCGCCGCGCATGCGGCGGCACAGGGTCCGGCATTCGACATGACCATGCTGCTGCCGCGGCCGCGGGTGTTGCCGACGGCCTCGGAACTGGAAGCGCACCAGGCGCGGCTGGAGAAGCTGCGCAAGAAGGCGGGCCGCGCGCTGTGGGACGACGCCGAACCGGTCGTGGCGGACGCGGTGGCCGGCTGAAGGGCGCTCGAATGACGATGGGACGCCTGTTGTAGGAGCGGCGTCAGCCGCGACGGAGCGTTCCCGGTAAAGCCCGGTCGCGGCTGCAACTGCTCCTGCAGGGCAGCCTGGCCGGCTTGAGCGTTGAGAATGCAGTATCCAGCGGTGCCCTGACGTGGTTTGCGCGGACGGAGCGGCGGCCGCGCCGCACCGAATTCAGTGACAGCGCACCAGGATCGCGGTGATGTTGTCCGAGCCGCCTTCGTCGAGCGCGGCGGCGACCAGCATGTCCACGCATTCCTGCGCGCTGCAGTCGTCGTGGCCCAGCGCGTTGGCCAGGCCGGCATCGTCCACTTCCTCGGTGAGCCCGTCGCTGCACAGCAGCAGGCGCATGCCCGGGCGCAGCTCGCCGGTCATCGTCGCCACGTTCAGGTGCTGCGGATCGGTGACGCCCAGCGCCTGGGTGACCACGTTGCGGTGCGGATGCGCGCGCGCCTGTTCGGCGGTGAGCGCGCCCTGCGCGATCAGTTCCTGCACGTAGCTGTGGTCCTGGCTGAGCTGGGCCAGCTTGCCGTCGCGCCACAGATAGGCGCGGCTGTCGCCGACCCAGGCCACCTCGAAGCGGTTGCCCTGGACCCGCGCCGCCACCACCGTGGTGCCCATCGGCAGGGTGTCGTTGCGGCGCTGCGAGGCGCGGATGATCTCCTCGTCGGCGATGCGGATGGCCTGCGCCAGGGCGGTGCCGCCGCGCACTTCGCGCACGATGGCCTCGCGCGCCAGCGCGCTGGCGACCTCGCCGCAGGCGTGGCCGCCCATGCCGTCGGCCACCAGCCACAACCCTAGTTCGTGGTCGCCGTAGTAGGTGTCCTCGTTGAGGTCGCGGCGCAGGCCGACGTGGGTGAGATGTCCGAATTCGATCATTGCGCGCCTGCGGCCGGCCGGTGTTTTCTGGGGTCGATGGGCATCATCGCGGTCGCGCGCGGATCAGGCAATCGCCGCGCGCAGCACGCAGCAGGCGGGGTTCATCGCCCCGCGGCGCCGGGGCGCTGGCGGGGGCTCGGCGCCTGGCCGCTTGTCCGCGCGCGGCGGGGACCGTATGATGCACGCCCCCGGTCCGCCGGGGACCACCCGGGAAGGTGGCAGAGTGGTTGAATGTACCTGACTCGAAATCAGGCAGGCGTTTATAGCGCCTCGGGGGTTCGAATCCCCCCCTTCCCGCCAGTTTCATCGCGCGCGCGCCCTCCAGCGGTCGCAGAGTGTGATCGGTGCAGGGGTGGGGGGTGAGAAGCCCCGCGGGTTCGACCCATCGGCGACAGCCGATGCGCACGGCGCAGCCGCCCGCAGGGCGAGGTGCAGCATGCACCGCGTGCATCCCCCCTTCCCGCCAGTTTCGCATGAGGCCCCGTCAGGGGCCTTTTGCTTTTTGGCGCTCGCGACAGTGTGCCGACGCTGGCTTAAGGCGTCGCCGTTACACTCTTCCTTCTCCTGTTTTTGGTGTCTGCCATGTCCGAAATCCTGGTGCCCGTGTCCTTCGGCGAATTGCTCGACAAGATCGCCATCCTGCAGATCAAGTCCGAGCGCATCGAAGATCCGGGCAAGCTGGCCAATGTGCGTGCCGAACTGTCGGCACTGGAAAAGACCTGGATGGCGCATCCGGCGGCCGGCGGCGACGTGGCGCGCCTGCGCGCGGAACTGAAGGCGGTCAACGAGCGCCTGTGGGTGATCGAGGACGAGATCCGGATCAAGGAGAAGGCGCAGGCCTTCGACGAGGAGTTCATCAAGCTGGCGCGCAGCGTGTACTACGAAAACGACGAACGCGCGCGGCTCAAGAAGGAAATCAACCTGGCCCTGGGCTCCAGCTACGTGGAAGAGAAGTCCTACCAGGACTACCGCAACGCCTCGGTGTGAGGGCAGAGTTCCGGGAGGCGTTGCCGTCTCCCGGAACGCGCCGCACCTCAGTTGCGTGCGACCACCAGTCCGGTCAGGCGCCGCACCAGCGGCAGCACCAGCAGCAGGGTGGGGAAGGCCACCAGCCAGGACAGCGCCCAGGCGCCGAGCCAGAGCGTGCCGACGCCGGGCGCCAGCCCGACGCTGCGCAGGGTGCTGATCATCGAGACGATGCAGGTCATCAGCACCGACAGCAGCAGCGGGGTCACCCAGGCGGCATGGCGCGGGGACAGCTTGCGGGAAAACAGCGGGGAACGTGACATTGCGGACTCTCCGTAAGCCGGTCGATCGAAGGCGCCACCCGCCAACGGCCTGCCAGGCCCGGGCGGGAAACAGCCCCGGACGGATCCGGCGCAGTTGGCGCGTTGATTGACGTAAACGCTTACGGCGGCTCCTGCGGGCCGGGTCGGCGGCAGGACGCGCAGCGATGGTAGAGCGGCGCCGCGGGCGCCGCAACCGGGCTCAGTGGCCGTGGTCGGCGCGATAGCGCTCGAATGCGGCGATCGCATCGTCCACCGCGATGAGTTCCATCACCCCGTCGAACTCGATCTTGCTGCCCCACTTCAACTGCGCGGCCGGCTTGCCCAGGTACTTGCGCGCGGCGGCGTCGTACTTGTCCACGCAGTAGCGGATGTCCGAATACGGGCCGCTGCGGCGCGGGTTGCTGGCCGCGTGCAGGCCCAGCACCTTGGTGCCCATGGCGTTGGCGATGTGCATGGGGCCGGAGTCGGGTGTCATCACCAATGCGGCGCGCTGCAGCAGCGCCGGCAGTTGCTTGAGCGTGTCGCGGCCGACCAGGTCGAGCACCGGCGTGCGCGCCGCCGCGACGATGGCGTCGGCGGTGCTGCGCTCCAGGTCGCTGCGGCCGCCGCACAGCACCACCCGCCAGCCCTGCGTGGCGGCATGGTCGGCCACCGCGGCGTAGCGCTCGGCATACCAGTTGCGACGCTGGTGGCTGGAGCAAGGTGAGATCAGCAGCGCCGGACGGCCGTCCTCGGGCCATTGCGCACGCGCCCAGGCATGGGCGTCCTCGGGCACCGGCAGGTCCCAGCGCACTTCGGTCTGGCGCAGCCCCAGCGGCTCGCAGAAGCTGCCGATCGCCTCCAGCACGTGGATGCCGGGGCGGTCGGGGATGCGTTCGTTGACGAACAGGCCGTGCAGGTCCTTGGAGCGGCTGCGGTCGTAGCCGATGCGGCGGCGCGCCGGCACGAACGCCGACAGCACGTTGGCGCGCAACGCCACCTGCATCTGCAACAGTGCGTCGAAGCCTTGCGCCGGCAGGGCGCGGCGCAAGGCGCGCATGCCGGCCAGGCCGCTGCGCTTGTCGTACGGGTGGAACACCACGCCCGGCAGGCCGTCGAGCAGCTTGTGCCCGGCCTTGTCGATGATCCAGTGCAACGCCGGCGCCTGCGGCCAGGCGCGCTGCAGGGTCCGCACCAGCGGCACCACGTGGGTCACGTCCCCCAGCGCCGACAGGCGCAACAGGCACAACGAAGGGAGCGTTGCCGGCATGGTGTTGTTAGACTCGCTGGATGGTTGCATTCGACGCCACCGAAGCACTGACGCCGTACCGCGAGGGCCGCGGCTACGGGGCCATTCTGTTCGACCGCGAACGGCTGCGGCAAGCCGAACCGGCGCTGTTCTCCGCCGCCGCCTGGGGCGAACGCGCCCGCCCGGTGGATGCCGGCGGCCGCGGCGGCGCCTGGTTCGTCGATGCCCCGTTCGGCAGCTGCGTGTTGCGCCAGTACCGCCGCGGCGGGCTGGTCGCCAAGCTGGTCCGCGACCGCTACCTGTGGACCGGTGCCGACCGCACCCGCAGCTTCGCCGAGTTCCGGCTGATGCGTGCGCTGATCGCGCGCAAGCTGCCGGTACCGCGGCCATTGGCGGCCTGTTATCTGCGCCAGGGGCTGCGTTACCGTGCGGCGATTCTGATGGAGCGGCTGGAGGGTGTGCGCTCGCTGGCCGAGCGCGCGCATCTGGCCGGCCGCGGCGCGCCGTGGGAGGAGGCGGGGCGGCTGATCGCGCGCTTCCATCGCGCCGGCCTCGATCACGCCGACCTCAACGCGCAGAACATCCTGTTCGACGGCAACGGCCGCGGCTGGCTGATCGACTTCGACCGCGGCGTGCTGCGCATTCCTGCCACCCGCTGGCGCGAGCGCAACCTCAAGCGGCTGCGTCGTTCGCTGCTGAAACTGCGCGGCGAGCGCAGCGTCGATGCGGTGGAGAAGGACTACGCGCGCCTGCGCCGCGCCTACGACCTGGCCTGGGAGCGCGGCTGCTGATGACGGACTGGGCACTGCGTTTCCAGGGCGTGGGCAATGCCTCGGCGGTGGCGCTGGGCTCGCCAATGGCCACCATCGAGCGCGACGGCCGGCCGTGGCTGACCATCGACTGCGGTGGGGAGGGGCTGACCGCCTATCAGGCGCACTACGGCGCGATGCCGCAGGCCTTGTTCGTCACCCACGTGCACCTGGACCACGTCGCCGGCTTCGAGCGGCTGTTCGTGGACAGCTATTTTTCCGAGCGTCGCGGCAAGGTGCGCCTGTACGTGCCGGCCACGGTGCTGCCGCTGCTGCACCGCCGCGTGGCCGACTACCCGAACGTGCTGGCCGAGGGCGGCGCCAACTTCTGGGATGCGTTCCAGCTGATCGCGGTGGGCGATGCGTTCTGGCACGAGGGAGTGCGCCTGGAGGTGTTCCCGGTGCGTCACCACTGGCCGGAGACCGCCTATGGCCTGCGCCTGCAGGGCGCGCTGGTGTGGAGCGGGGATACCCGGCCGATCCCGGAAATGCTGAACCGGTATGCCGACGACGGCGAACTGGTGGCGCACGACTGCGGTCTTCACGGCAACCCGTCGCATACTGGCGTGGACGACCTGGAGCGGGAATACCCCGCCGAGCTGCTGCAACGGACCATGCTCTACCACTACGCCAGCGCCGAGGATGCCGAGGCCCTGCGCGCCCGCGGCCACCGCGTGGCGTGCCCGGGCGAGCGCGTGGCGCTGACGGCGCCGAGCGCGCCGCAGGTGCCGGCGGGATGAACGCGCTGCCGCGCCCGCCGCTCGCGTCGGCGACGCCGGCGGACCGGCGCGGGCGGCCGTTGCGCGACCTACGCCTGTCGGTGATCGAGGCCTGCAATTTCCGCTGCGGCTACTGCATGCCGGCCGACAAGGTGCCGGATGATTACGGCTTCGACGCCGCATCGCGGCTGTCGTTCGCGCAGCTGGAGACGGTGGCCCGCGCCTTCGTCCGCAACGGCGTCAACAAGCTGCGCCTGACCGGCGGCGAACCGCTGCTGCGCCGCGATCTGCCCGAGTTGGTGCGGCGGCTGGCGCGCATCCCCGGCGTGGACGATCTGGCCATGACCACCAATGGCGCGCTGCTGGCGCGGCATGCGCAGGCCTTGCGCGAGGCCGGCCTGCGCCGTGTCACGGTCAGCCTGGATGCGATCGAGCCGGCGGTGTTCCGACAGTTGTCCGGCGGCCGTGGCGAGATCGCGCAGGTGCTGGAGGGCATCGACGCGGCGGTCGCGGCCGGGCTGGGGCCGGTCAAGCTCAATTGCGTGGTCCAGCGCGGCATCAACGACGACCAGGTGCTGCCATTGTTGGCGCATTTCCGCGGCAGCGGCCATGTGCTGCGCTTCATCGAATACATGGACGTCGGTACCTGCAATGCCTGGCGCCGCGAGCGGGTGGTGCCGGCCGCCGAGTTGCGTGACCGCATCGCCGCACGTTGGCCGCTGCAGGCGCTGGCGCCGCACTACCCGGGCGAGGTCGCCGCGCGCTATGCGTTCGCCGATGGCGGCGGCGAGATCGGTTTCGTCACCTCGGTCAGTACGCCGTTCTGCGGCGATTGCCACCGCGCTCGCGTGTCCGCCGATGGCCATCTCTACACCTGCCTGTTCGCGGGCGAGGGCACCGATTTGCGGCCGGCGCTGGCGGGGGGCGAGGAGGCGCTGGCCGAACGCGTGCGTGCGCTATGGGAACGCCGCGACGATCGCTACAGCGAACTGCGCGGCGCGGCGACCGCCACGCGCGGCAAGCACGTCGAAATGTTCCTGATCGGCGGTTGAGCGATGGACGCCGCCGTGCAACGCGCGCTGGTCGCGCTGGAACTGGAATTGCTGGAACCGGCGGTGCGTGCCTCAGCGGCGCGCGTGGCGGAACTGCTCGACGACGCCTTCGTCGAGTTCGGTGCCTCCGGCCGCTGCTTCGACAAGCCGGCGGTGCTCCAGGCGTTACCGGCTGAGTCGGGCGCATTTCGCTACTGTGCCTTCGACATCGATGTGCAGGTGCTGGAACCGGAGTTGGCGCACCTGCGTTATCGCAGCGAGCGCAGCGGCGGTGGCGAGCCGCCGCGACAGGCGCTGCGCAGTTCGCTTTGGCGGTATCGCGACGGCCAATGGCGCATGCTGTTCCACCAAGGCACGCCGATCCCCGGCGGCGCTTGAAGATCGCGCCGTGGGAGCGGCAGCGCAATCCATGACCAAGAAGACCTCCGCCACGTCCGCGCGCGCCGCCGCGCCGGCGCTGACCCATCTGGACCCGCAGGGATTGCCGACCATGGTCGACGTCTCCGCCAAGGCCGCCACCGCGCGTGTGGCGGTGGCCGAGGCGCAGGTGCGCTTTCCCGCCCGCGTGGCCTCGCAGTTGCGCGCCGATGCGCTGCGCAGCGCCAAGGGCGGCATCGTCGACACCGCGGTGATTGCCGGCACGATGGCGGTCAAGCGCACCCACGAACTGATTCCGTTCTGCCATCCGCTGCCGATCGACGGCTGCCGCTTCGCCATCGACTGGCGCTCGCCGCAGGTGCTGGGCATCGAATGCACGGTGCGCACCGTGCACCGCACCGGCGTGGAGATGGAGGCGCTGACCGGCGCCAGCGTCGCCGCGCTGACCGTCTACGACATGTGCAAGGCGCTGACTCACGCGATGACCATCGGCCCGGTGCGGCTGGTCGGCAAGCGTGGCGGCAAGCGCGACGTCGGGAGCGTGGCATGAGCGCCCAGGTGACCGTGCTGTACTTCGCCAGCCTGCGCGAGGCCGCGGGCTTGGAGCGCGAACAGGTGCATACCGATGCGCCGAACCTGCGCGCGCTGTATGCCGAACTCGACGCGCGCCATGGCCTGCGCTGGCCGCTGGATCGCTTGCGGGTGGCGGTGGACAGCGCCTTCGTCGGCTGGGACGAGGCGGTGCGCGACGGCAGCGAAGTGGTGTTCATTCCGCCGGTTTCGGGAGGCTGAGCCATGTCCACCGAACCGCGTTTCCGGCTGGCCGACCACCCGCTCGACATCGCCACGCTGCGCGCCCCGCTGGCGCACGCCCAGGCAGGCGCCTATGCCAGCTTCGAAGGCTGGGTGCGCGACCACAACGACGGCCGCGCGGTCGACGGCCTGCACTACGAGGCCTACGCCGCACTGGCCGAGGCCGAAGGCCAACGCATCGTCGACGAGGCCCTGGCCCGTTTCGCCATTCTCGACCTGCGTTGCGTGCACCGCGTCGGCGAACTGGCGATCGGCGACCTGGCGGTGTGGGTGGGCGTTGTCGCTGCGCACCGCGGCGCCGCGTTCGACGCCTGCCGCTACGTCATCGACGAGGTCAAGGCACGCGTTCCGATCTGGAAGCGCGAACGCTACCGCGAGGGCGATGCGGGGTGGCTGCATCCGGAGGCGCAGGCGCCGCAACGCGAATAGCAGCGCGCGCGATCAGGTGTCGATCGTGTCTTCGTAGAGGAGGGGGGTAACCCCGCCGGCTGACCGCGCCAGGCATAGTCTGCCGCCGCAAGGCTCTCTGTGCCGTCGCCACGGCCGGAACGAATGACACGCCGGGATGGCGGTTGCTTTCTGCAGGCGCAGCCGCTGCTTGCGATCTAGGTTGATCGTTCGTCGTCGAGAAGGGTGGTAACCCCGCCGGCTGACCTCGGCGCCCGCGTCGATCGATACCGTTGCTGCCTTCCGGCCCTGGCGGGGTTTTCGACCTAGCGTCGCGAGGGGCCGACGGGGCCACCATAGAGACGAAACCGCGCCAGTGGCGCGGTCTTTCCTCATTTGAACACCGCCACAAGGGTGGGAGCATTCTGCGAGAGGACACGCATTCGAATCTGGCGGAGAGAGGGGGATTCGAACCCCCGAAGCGCGGTTTAGACGCTTACACACTTTCCAGGCGTGCTCCTTCAACCACTCGGACACCTCTCCGGGTCTTGCGCGGGCCATGCGGTCCGGGCAAGGGCGGGAATTCTAGCCGTCATGGCCGCCGTTCACAAGACGAATCGCGGCTGCCGCGCTGACCGGCGTCACCTTTGCCCTGTTCATCGTCGCAGGCAGCCCTGCGCCAAAGGTCGGCGCGCGCGTGATTGCGGATGACCGGGCGACTGAACGATCGCGATGGCCCGGCGTGGCACAATGGCGGTTCAGATGAAGACGGTCGCCTGATGTCCTATCTCGTTCTCGCCCGCAAGTGGCGCCCCAAGCGTTTCGCCGAGCTGGTGGGGCAGGAGCATGTGGTCCGCGCGCTCACCAACGCGCTGGACAGCGGCCGGGTGCACCACGCCTTTCTGTTCACCGGCACCCGCGGCGTCGGCAAGACCACCATCGCGCGCATCTTCGCCAAGTCGCTGAACTGCGAGCAGGGCACCAGCGCCGACCCGTGCGGCCAGTGCGCGGCCTGCCTGGACATCGACGCCGGCCGCTACATCGACCTGCTGGAGATCGACGCCGCGTCCAACACCGGTGTGGACGACGTGCGCGAGGTGATCGAGAACGCGCAGTACATGCCCTCGCGCGGCAAGTTCAAGGTCTACCTGATCGACGAAGTGCACATGCTCTCCAAGGCGGCGTTCAACGCGCTGCTGAAGACCCTGGAAGAGCCGCCGGAGCACGTGAAGTTCCTGCTCGCCACCACCGACCCGCAGAAGCTGCCGGTGACGGTGCTGTCGCGCTGCCTGCAGTTCAACCTCAAGCGCCTGGACGAGGAGCAGATCCAGGGGCAGATGACCAAGATCCTGGCCGCCGAGCAGATCGAGGTGGATGCCTCGGCGATCGTGCAACTGGCCAAGGCCGCCGACGGCAGCCTGCGCGACGGCCTGTCCCTGCTCGACCAGGCCATCGCCTATGCCGGCGGTGCGCTGCGCGACGACGTGGTGCGAACGATGCTGGGCACGGTCGATCGCACCCAGGTCGGGGCGATGCTGGACGCCCTGGCCGATGCCGATGGGCAGCGGCTGCTGCAGGTGGTGGCCGGGCTGGCCGAGTTCTCGCCCGACTGGGGCGGGGTACTGGAGGCGCTGGCCGAGGCCTTGCACCGCATCCAGGTGCGGCAACTGGTGCCGGGCGCGGCCATGCCCGCGCTGGACGGACTGGACCCGGCGCCGCTGGCCGAGCGCCTGCGTCCGGAGATCGTGCAGCTGTGGTACCAGATGGCGCTGAACGGGCGCCGCGACCTGTACCTGGCGCCGAGCCCGCGGGCCGGCTTCGAGATGGCGCTGCTGCGCATGCTGGCGTTCCGGCCGATGGGCGCCACGGCGCTGCCGGCCGGCACGACGACCGGCGCGGCCACCCCCACCCAGGGGCACGGCAATGCGACGGCGGCCGCTGCCAGTGCGCCTGCGGCGGCGATGGCGGCACCTGTCGCGGTGGCGGCCGCTGCCCCGGTGGCGCCTGCCGTTGCCGCGCCGGCGCCGGTTCCCGCTGCGCCCGTGGCGGCTGCGCCCAGTGCGGCGGCGGCCCCGCTGGATCCGCCCTGGGATCCGCCGGCACCGCCGGCGGCACGCCCAGCGCCGTCCGCGCCCGTCGCGACGCCGGCGCCAGCGGTCGTTCCGGCCGCGGCCACGGCTGCGGCCGCCGAGCCGGAAATGGCGATGGTGCCGCCGCTGGCGCCGCCGCCGCGCACCCACGCCGCCGTGTCCGATACGCCGCGCGCGCTGCGCAGCGCCGAGGACTGGCTGGAACTGGTCGCCGATTGCGGCCTGAGCGGCCCCTCGCGGCAACTCGCCGCCAACGCCGCCTTCGTCAGCCATGCCGAGGGCGTGCTGCGGTTGTCGCTGTCGCCGGGCTTCGAGTACCTGCAGTCGGAACGCTCGCTGGGCGAACTGGCCGCGGCGTTGGCCGATGCGCTGGGCCAGCGGCCGAAGATCGTCATCGAAAGCGGCATCGCGGTCGATGCCGAAACCCTGCATGAGCGCTCGCACCGGCAACGCGGCGAGCGCCAGAACGCGGCCGAGACCGCGTTCATGAACGACCCGGCGGTGCAGGCGCTGATCCAGCAGCAAGGCGCGCGGGTCGTCCCCGATTCCATCCGTCCCTACGATGAGTGAACCACGATGCGCGGCAATATCGCCCAACTGATGCAACAGGCGCAGAAGATGCAGGAAAACCTGCAGCGCGCCCAGGAAGAACTGGCCAAGCTGGAAGTCACCGGCAGCGCCGGCGGCGGCATGGTCAACGTGACCCTGACCGGCGCCAAGGAGTGCCGCAAGGTGCGGATCGATCCGAGCATCCTGGCCGACCAGGAAATGGCCGAGGACCTGATCGCCGCCGCCTTCAACGACGCCTCCAACAAGATCGATGCCGAATCCAAGGCGCGCATGGGCGCGGCCACCGCCGGCATGCCGATCCCGCCGGGCATGAAGCTGCCGTTCTGAGTTGCCGGGATTCGGGATTCGGGAGTGGGGATTCGCGGTGTCTCGCGAGTGCGCTGCCTTTCCTGCTTCGGTGAATTCCTCTTGCAGGAGCGGCTTCAGCCGCGACCGGTCAGGTCAAGCCGTCGCGGCTGAAGCCGCTCCTACGAAAACATCGCGTGACAGCGATGTTTCTTTTACGAATCCCCAATCCCTACTCCCGAATCCCCAACCACAATGAGCTCGCCCCTGCTCGAACAACTGATCGATGCGTTCCGCGTGTTGCCTGGCGTCGGCCAGAAGACCGCGCAGCGCATGGCGTATCACGTGCTCGAGCGCGAGCGCGAGGGCGGGCAGCGTCTGGCCGAGCGGTTGCACGAGGCGATCGAACGCATCGGCCATTGCGCGCAGTGCCGCGATTTCAGCGAGACCGAGCTCTGCGCGATCTGCGCCAGTCCCGCGCGCGACCGCCAGCAGCTGTGCGCGGTGGAGTCGCCGGCCGACCGCCTGGCGATCGAGCACGCCACCGGCTACCGCGGGCTGTACTTCATCCTGCAGGGCCGGCTGTCGCCGCTGGACGGCATCGGCCCGCGCGAGCTGGGCCTGGACCGGCTGGGCGCGCGGCTGGCGCAGGGCGAGGTGGCCGAGCTGATCATCGCCACCAATTCCACGGTCGAGGGCGAGGCCACCGCGCATTACCTGGCGCAACTGGCGCGTCAGCATGGCGTGCGGCCGAGCCGGCTGGCGCAAGGCCTGCCGCTGGGTGGGGAGCTGGAGTACGTGGATCGCGGCACGCTGTCGCACGCCTTCGGCAGCCGCAGCGAAGTGCCGCGCACCGGCACCGGCGAGTAACCGCCGCACGCGGCTGCGGTGCGACGCCGAATTGGGCTATAACGGCGGCCCCTTCTTTCGTTCCGGGCGCGTTCCATGGACACCATCTTCGGCAAGATCATCCGTCGCGAAATTCCGGCCAGCATCGTCTACGAGGACGACGCCGTGCTCGGCTTCAAGGACATCGCGCCGCAGGCGCCGGTGCATGTGCTCTTCATTCCCAAGCAGGTGGAGATTCCGACCCTGGACGACCTGGCGCCGGAGCAGGCGACCCTGGTCGGCCGGCTGGTGCTGGCCGCGGCCAGCTATGCGCGCGAGCAGGGCCTGGCCCAGGACGGCTACCGGGTGGTGATCAACTGCCGCGAGCACGCCGGGCAGACCGTGTTCCATCTGCACCTGCATCTGCTCGCCGGTGCGCCGCTGGGGCGCTTCGGTACGCCCTGAGCAGCGGCTGGCGCGAACGTGCAGACATAAAAAAACGCCGCTGGATCAGCGGCGTTTTTCGTTGCGGCAGAAACGCAGGGCTTACCACCAGCCCCAGCGCGGGCCCCACGGACCCCACGGGCCGCCCCAGGGGCCGTACGGATAGGCGGGCACCACTTCGACCTGGCGCACCACCGGCCACAGGTACACCACGTCCGCGTCCATCTTCGGCAGGCGGTAGTCGTACTCGCCGATGCGGGTGTTGTCGTAGCCGGACACGTGGCCGATGAAGGTCACCTCGCGGCCGGGCTCGAACACCGCCGGGTCGTAGAAGCCGGCGCGGCAGGCGATGAAGCGGCCATCGCTGGCGTCGGCGGCATCGCTGTCCGGACGGCCGCTGGCGTTGAGCGGCCGCGACAGCATCTGGAAGCAGGTCTGGCCCTGGCTGGGCGTGGTCTTGATGATCTTGCCGCCCCAGCGCACCGGCGCGCCGGCCTGCTGGCCGGCGACCGAGTCGCGCGGGCTGACGGGCGCGAACTGGCCCTGCAGCGGCTTGGGGGCGGTGGCGCAGGCGCCGAGCGCCAACGCAGCGATCACGGGGAACAGCAGGCGAATCTTCATCGGGATGCTCCAGTGGGCGGACGGTGCCTGCGCAGGTCGCGCAACAATGAAGCGCTGTCCGAATCAGCGCCAGCGTAGCGCGCATCGGCGAAACGCCGGCTGAGCGGAATCAGGCTCGCATCGCTGGTTTCCCGCTGTACGCGCGCCGCCCACGCCAGGGCCGGTTCGTGCGGGTCGCGGCCCAGCCCGCGCCGGGCGTAGCGCCGGCCCAGCGCGCGCCATGCCCGCAGCAGCGGATCGCGTTCGCGCTCGCCGCGCGCCAGCCACCACGCCATCGCACCCAGCAGCAGCACCGCGAACCCGGCGAACAGGGCCACCAGTTGGCCGGGATCCAGCTTCGGTACGCCGAACTGACTGAGCAGGCGCTGCTGGCGGTTGGCGTCGAAGGACAGCACCAGGTCGTTCCAGCCGCGTCGTGCCCAGTCGGCGAGGTCGCGCCAGCGCCAGTCTGCGCCGCCGCCCTGCGCGCCGGCATCGCTGCCCAGGCGGTCCTCCAGGGTGTCGTAGATGCGTTCCGGCGCCACCGCCGCGGTCGGGTCCACCCGCACCCAGCCGCGTTGCGGCAGCCACACCTCGGCCCAGGCGTGTGCGTCCATGCGCCGCACCACCCAGTAGTCGCCGAACGCATTGCGGGTGCCGCCGGCATAGCCGGTGACCACGCGCGCAGGAATGCCGGCGCCGCGCATCAGCACCACGAACGCCGAACTGAAGTGCTGGCAGAACCCGGCCTTCTGCTGGAACAGGAACTCGTCCACGCCGTCGCGGCCGGGCAACGGCGTCTCCAGGGTGTAGGCGAAGTCGCGGCGGATCCATCGCAGGGCGCGGGCGACGATCGCCGCGTCGTCGGCGCCGGCCTGCTGCCGCCACTGCCGGGCCAGCGCCAGGGTGCGCGGGTTGTAGCCGGGCGGCAACGCCAGCGCGCGTTGCCGTTGCGCCGGCGCGAGATCGGCCTCCACCCGTTGCGGCAGCGCCGACCGCAGCCGCCAGCGGGTCAGCGCGCTGAGCGGGCGCTCGGTCTGCAGCACGGCGTCGGCCGTCAGCCGGGTGCCGGGCGGTGCCTGCCGCGGCAGGTCCAGGGCGACCAGTTGCCGGCGGTCGGTCGGTTCCACCTCGAGCTGGTAGTCCCAGCCGCCGGGTGCGAGCTGGATCGTGGGTGCCGGCGCGAAGGCGTTGTCGCGCTGCGCACGCCAGGTGCGGCCGTCGAAATCCCACAGCACCGGGCCGCGCCAGTAGCGCTGCGCCGGCGCCGGCACCGGGCCGAAGAACTGCACACGCAACGCCGGGGTGTCGTCGGCCAACAGGTCCAACCATTCCCCGGGGCTCATCGTGTCCGACAGGCCGGGACGGCCCAGCGCACGTTCCGGTACGCCCCACAACGGCGAGCCCAGGCGCGGGAACAGCCAGAACGCGGCCAGCGCCAGCGGCAGGCCCAGCGCCAGCAGACGGCCGACGCCGCGCAGCTGCCCACGCAATGGGCGGCGCGCGCTGTGCCCTTCCTGGTCGGCCAGGCGCTGCATGCACAGCAGCGCCGCGATCACCGCGGCCAGCCCCAGCGCCATCGTCACCGGCCCCTGGTCGAGCAGGAAGGCGGCGAACGGCGCGAACAGGGCGAAGCCGAGCAGGCTGCGCGCGTCGCGCAGGCTCTTCAGTTCCGAGGGCTTGATCGCCAGCATCGCCGCCAGCAGCGCGCAGCCGGTATCGCGGCCGAAGCGCAGGCCGACCTGCCAGTACAGCGCCGCGAGCATGACCGCGACCAGGGCCAGGCGCAGCAGCGCCGGCAGCGGCCGCCACGCCGAACTGGCGCCGATCAGCAGCGCGGACAGCGCGATCAGCCAGGCCAACGTCGCGGGCAACTGCAGCAGCAGCGGCAGCAAGGCCAGCAGCGCCGCGCCAAGCGCCCAGGCGCGGCTGGCGGCGTGCAGTGCGGGCGAGCGTGGCTCAGTCATGCGGCAGCAGCGCCAGCGCGCGCAGGCACAGATGCCGGTGCTGCGGGCCGCGGCCCGGCCCCAGCGCCGGTTGCCCCGGCAGCAGCAGGCGGTAGCGGCGGCCGTCGCGCTCGGCTTCCTCGACCCAGCGCGCCAGCCGCGCGATGCGGCGTTCGTGCGGCAAGGCCGGCAGCGTGCGCCAGTCCAGCACCACGTCCACGCCGATCGGGCGTTCGTACTCGCGCACCAGCAGGGTGTCGCGGCGCGCCGAGTGCTTCCAGGCGATCGCCCGCGGCGCATCGCCGGCGCGGTAGGGACGTAACTGATGCAGTTCCTCGCCGAGCGCGTGCAGGCGGGTCTGGGTCGGGGTGCCGGCGCCTGCAGGCAGCGGCGGGCCGTCGGCTTCCGGTTGCGGATAGACCAGCAGTGGGGTGTCCGGCCAGAACCAGGCCCAGGCGTGCAGCAGGCCCAGCGGCTGGGTGGTGGAGACCTGGATACGCTGCAGGTCCAGCCAGCCGCGACGCTCGGTGGGCACCTCCAGGTCGGCCTCGTTGCGGTCGTCGCGGTGCAGGTCCAGGTAGGTGTGGGCGGCACCGTGGCGCACGCGCAGGCCGCGCCGTCGGCGCCCGTCGGCGGTGGCCAGCGCCAACCGCAGACGCAGCGGCTGCCCGGCCGCCACCGGCTCGGCCGACAGCGCTTCCAGCCGCAGCCCGGACAACTGCAGTTGCGCGGCGATGGCGCTGGCCATTGCGGCCGCGCCGAGCAGCATCGCCAGCAGCAGCGCCGGGTTGTTGTTGTAGTTCAGCGCGCCGAGCAGCATCGCCGCCAGCAGCAGCGCCAGGAAGCCGCCGAACGGCGTGGGCAGGATGTAGATGCGGCGCCGGTCCAACTGCACCGGCAGCGCTTCCGGCGCGCGCGGCGCGGCCAACTGCGCCAGTCGCTGCCGCCAGTCGCGCCGCCCGCCCGGCATCGGTGTCAGTCCACCGCGACGCTGTGCAGGATCGCCTTGGCCAGGGCCTGGCCGGACGCCGATTCCTGCTCGGCCACCAGGCGGTGCTCGGCGACGGCCACGAACAGCGCCTGCACGTCCTCGGGCAGCACATGGCCGCGGCCGAGCAGCAGCGCATGCGCCTTGGCCGCGCGCAGCAGGGCGATGCCGGCGCGCGGCGACAGGCCCACCCGTACGCCCGGATGCTGGCGGCTGCGCGCCAGCAGCGCCTGCACGTAGCCGACCAGCGCCTCGCTGGCATGGATCTGCTCCACGCCCTGCCGCAGCGTGGCCATGTCGGCCTCGCCGAGCAGCGGCTGCGCCTGCGCGATCAGGTCGCGGCGGTCGCTGCCGCTGAGCAGTGCGCGTTCGGCCTCGGCGTTGGGATAGCCCAGCGCCAGCCGCAGCAGGAAGCGGTCCAGTTGCGAGTCGGGCAGCGGGAACGTGCCGGACAGGTCCACCGGGTTCTGCGTGGCGATCACGAAGAACGGCGACGGCAGCGGATGGGTGGTGCCGTCGAGGGTGACCTGCTGTTCGGCCATCGCTTCCAGCAGCGCACTCTGCGTGCGCGGCGGCGCGCGGTTGATCTCGTCGGCGAGCAGCACGTGGGTGAACACCGGGCCGGGATGGAACTGGAACTGGCGCGACTGCGCGTCGTACACCGACACGCCGAGCACATCGGCCGGCAACAGATCGGAGGTGAACTGCACGCGCTGGAAGCCCAGCCCCAGGCTCGCCGCCAGCGCATGCGCCAGGGTGGTCTTGCCCAGGCCGGGCAGATCCTCGATCAGCAGATGTCCGCCGGACAGCAGGGCGACAAACGCCATGCGCACCTGTTGCGGCTTGCCCAGGACCAGCGCGTTGACCTGCTGCTGGGCGCGTGTGAGCGCCTCGCGCAACGTATCGGTTAGCATTTCCTGCAAGCGGAGCGGAGTAGGCATCGCAGTCTCGCAACGGTTTCAAGGAGTGTACGGGCAATGCAAGGGGAACAACGTGCACGCAGCGTCTTCATCGTGCTGTGGACGCTCGTCACCGCCGCCAAACTGCTGGTCGCCGCGCGCCTGCCGTTGTTCGTGGACGAGGCATTCTATTGGCAGGAAGGCCAGCACCTGGCGCTGGCCTACTCGGACCTGCCCGGGCTGACCGCGTGGCTGGCGCGGTTGGGCGTGGCGCTCGGCGGCGACCACCTGCTGGCGCTGCGCGCGCCGTTCCTGCTGCTGGGCGCGGCCGTGCCGTGGCTGATCGCACGCATCGCCACGCGCTGGTTCGGCGCAGTGGCGGGCTGGCGCGCCGGCAGCCTGGCCTTGCTGATGCCGCTGTCCGGCACCCTGGGCATCCTGGCGCTGCCGGACGTGCCGATGGCGCTGGCGACGATCCTGTGCATCGACGCCAGCGCGCGGCTGCTGCGCCAGACCGAGGCGCTGAGCGCGGTGGAGTTGGCGCTGGGCCTGGTCATCGGCGCGCTGAGCCATTACCGCTTCGTCGGCGTGATCGGCGTCGGCGCGATCGCGCTGCTGCTGATCCCGCAGGGCCGGCGCATGCTGCGCGATCCGCAGGTGTGGGTCGCGCTGGCGCTGGGCATGGTCGCCTGGCTGCCGCTGCTGGCCTGGAACGCGGACAACGGCGAAGCCGGTCTCAAGTTCCAGCTGGTCGACCGCCATCCCTGGAGCTTCCAGCCCGCCGGCATCGCCTTCCTGCTGATCCAGTTGCTGCTGGTCACGCCGCTGCTGGCGGTGGCGATGACCAAGGTGGCGCTGATGGCCACGCGCGGCGGCAGCAGCGGCACGCGCGTGCAGTGGCGGTATTTCGGCCTGCTCGGCGGGGTATCCACGCTGGGCATTTTCCTGCTCGGGTTCTTCACCGACGCCGAGCGGGTCAGCTTCCACTGGCCGCTGCCGGGTTATCTGGCGTTGCTGATCGCCACGCCGGTGATCCTCAACGGTTGGAGCAAGCCGCTGCGCCGCGCCACCTGGCTGCTGGCCGGGCTGGGCCTGGTCGGTGCGTTCGGCTACTACCTGGCGGTGTCGGTGCCGGCGGTGCGCGCGCACACCGCCGGCGACAAGTACTACCCGCGCAACTTCGCCGGCTGGCGGCCGCTGGCCGACGCGGTGCGTCGCGAACTGGCGAGCATGCCGCCCGGCACCCAGGTGCTGGCGGACAACTTCAAGGTCGGCGCCGAACTCGGCTTCGAACTGCGCGATCCCAACATCCAGGTGCTGCCGCATCCGTTGAACGACAAGCACGGGCGCAGCGCACAACTGCAGCAGTGGGGTCTGCTCAGCGACGGCCACCGCGACGGTCCACGGCTGCTGGTGCTCTCGCCCAGCGACATGAAGTACCGGCTGCTGCTGCGGCGCTACCACGCGGTCTGCGACCTGGTCGGTCCGCTGCCGCCGCCGCGGGTGGTGTCCAGCGACCACGGCAGCCAGCGCTTCCTGCTGTTCGCGCTGCCGGCGCAGCGCGCGAGCGGGCCTTGCACCACGCCGGCGATGGCCTGGTTCAACACCCCGGACGTGGACGCCAGCGTCGGGCGTCGCTTCGACGTGTCCGGCTGGGCGTTCAAGGACGGCGTGGGGATCGACAGGGTCGAGGTGCTGCTCGACGGCAAGGTCGCGGCGCAGGCGCACTACGGCGACGTCTACGACGTCACCAGGTTCTGGAAGATCTCCACGGATCCCAATCATCCGAACATCGGCTTCCGTGCCACCGTCGATGCCAGTGGCCTGGCACCGGGCACGCACTGGCTGGGCCTGCGCCTGCACGGCCGCGACGGCAGCGTCGAGGACTGGTGGGAACAACCGATCGTGCTGCGCCCGCACTGAGCTAGGATGGCGCGCCTTTCCACGCTGCCGCGCAGGACCGCACGCCGCCCATGTCCAGTTTCTCCTCCGATCGCCCCGCGGCCGCGCCGCGGATCGCGGTGTTGGTGCCGTGCCACAACGAGGCGGCCACCATCGGCCGGGTCGTGGCCGATTTCGCCACGCATCTGCCGGGCGCGCAGGTCCATGTGTTCGACAACAATTCCAGCGACGCCACCATCGCCCGTGCGCGTGCGGCCGGTGCGGTGGTGCGCGAGGTCGCGCTGCAGGGCAAGGGCAACGTGGTGCGGCGCCTGTTCGCCGACATCGAGGCCGACGTCTACGTGCTGGTCGACGGCGACGCGACCTACGACGCGGCGATGGCGCCGGCGCTGGTCGAGCGGCTGCTGCGCGACGGACTGGACATGGTGGTCGGCGCGCGCCGCAGCGACGAAGCGGCGGCGTACCGCGCCGGCCATCGCACCGGCAACGTGCTGCTGACCCGCTGCGTGGGCTTCCTGTTCGGGCGCAGCTTCGACGACATGCTGTCCGGCTACCGGGTGTTCTCGCGGCGCTACGTGAAGTCGTTTCCCGCGCATGCCGCCGGCTTCGAGACCGAGACCGAACTGGCGGTGCACGCGCTGCAACTGCGCATGCCGGTGGCGGAAGTCGACACTGCCTACGGCGCGCGTCCGGAAGGATCGCAGAGCAAGCTGCGCACCTGGCACGACGGCACCCGCATCCTGCTGACCATCCTGCGCCTGTTCAAGGCCGAGCGGCCCTTGCTGTTCTTCTCGCTCGGCTTCGGCGCCTGCGTGCTGCTGGCGCTGGCGCTGGCGGTGCCGCTGTTGCTGACCTATGCGCAGACCGGCCTGGTGCCGCGGTTTCCCACCGCGATCCTGTGTTCGGCGTTGGTGTTGCTGGGCGTGCTGCTGCTGGCCTGCGGGCTGATCCTGGACACGGTCACGCGCGGCCGCATCGAGGCCAAGCGCCTGGCTTACCTGGCGATCCCGGCCTGGCCGGCGGCGGACGCGCAGGGTGCGCATCATGGTGACGGCGCATGAGCACCACTGCTGCTGCGGCGCTGCCGCGCCCGACGCGCCGCCAGCGCCTGCTGGCCGCGCTGGATCGCCGCTTCGCCTTCCACAACCGCGGCAACGTGATCGCGGCGGGTGTGGCGGTCGCGCTCCTGGGTGGGCTGCTGTCGCTGTGGCTGGGCCAGGACGCCAACTGGGACCTGCGCAACTACCACCTGTACAACGGCTACGCCGCATTGCACGGCCGCCTCGGCATCGACCTGGCGCCGGCGCAGATGCAGAGCTACTTCAATCCGCTGCTGGACGTGTTGCATTACGCGCTGTTCGTTGGCTTGCCTGCGCCGCTGGCCGGGTTCGCGATGGGCGTGCTGCATGCACTGGCGTTCCTGCTGCTGGCCGGCATCGTCTGGCAGGTGCTCGACCCGCGGCTGGACCGTGCGCGGCTGGTGCCGTGGCTGGCGCTGGCCGGGCTGTGCAGCGCCGCGTTCCTGTCCGAGTTCGCCGGCACCATGGGCGACAACACCAGCGCGCTGCCGGTGCTGGGCGCGCTGCTCGCCGCACTGCACGCGCAACGCCGCCAACAGGCCGCGGGGCAGGGTGTGGCGCTGGGCTGGTGGGCGCTGGCCGGCGCCCTGCTCGGGCTGGCGATGGCCTGCAAGCTGACCAATGCGCTGTTCGCGCTGGCCCTGGGCGTGGCCGCGCTGGTCGCCGGCGGGCGTCCGCGGCAGCGGATCGGCGGCGCCGTAGTGCTGACTACGGTGACGGTGCTCAGCTTCGCGCTGCTGGCCGGGCCGTGGCTGCTACGGGTGTGGCAGACCTTCGGCAATCCGCTGTTCCCGCAGTTCAACAGCCACTTCATGGCGCCGCTGGCGCAGCCGGTGGCGGTCAGCGACACGCGCTGGTTGCCGAAGACGCTGTGGGAGTGGCTGACATGGCCGCTGCAGTTCTCGTTGGCGCCGAACCGGGTCAGCGAGGTGCGCCTGCGGCAACTGGTATGGCCGCTGCTGTACCTGCTGGGCCTGGTGGCGCTGCTGCGCTGGGTGCTGCGGCGTCCGCGTGCCTCCGCGCCGGCGGAGGTGGTCGCGCCGGCGTGGCGCGCGGTGCTGGTGTTCGTGGTGGTCGCCTTCCTTGCCTGGCAGGCGGCCTTCAGCATCCAGCGCTACCTGGTGGTGCCGGAGCTGCTGGCGCCGCTGCTGCTGTGGGTGGGGCTGCGGCGGCTGCTGCCGGCGCGCATCGCCGCGCCGGCGGCGCGTTGGACCCTGATCGCCTGTGCGGCCTTTGCGCTGTACGGCTGGGGCGAATGGGGGCACGAGCGCTGGGCGCGGCAGGCGTTCCGTGTGCAGGCGCCGCCGATGCCGCAGCCCGAGCGCAGCCTGGTGCTGCTGGTCGGCGATGCACCGGAGTCGTGGCGCGTTCCGTTCCTGCCCGGGCAGGCGGCTTACGCGTCGGTCGCCTCCAATTTCCCGGAAACGCCGGCCTACGCCGCGCGGGTCCGCGAGATGCTGGCGGCGCGCGGGCAGGGCTATGCGCTGTTGCCGGCGGAAGTGGATCGCAATGTCGAGCGCCTGCAGCGGCTCAATGCGGTGGCCGCGCGCCTGGGCCTGGATCGCGGCCCCGACTGCGCGTTGATGCGGCGCCTGGCGCGGCGCCCGGTGCGCGCCGGTGTGGAGGTGGATGCCGGTCGTTGCCGCTGGGTGCTGCTGCCGGAACGGGCCGTGGATGTCGCCGCCGCGGATCGCCAGACCCAGGCGCTGGCGGCGCAGCAACTGGCGCGCTACGGCCTGGCGCTGCAGCCGGGGTCCTGTCAGATCTACCAATCCTGGGTCGGGCAGGCGCGCTTCCCGTACCAGTGGTGCCGGTTGCAGTAAGAGGGCAGCACCTGTCGGCCGGCTAGGGCAGGGTGTAGCCGGCCTCGCGCAGCAACTCGGACAGCGCGATCAACGGCAGGCCGATCAACGCGGTCGGATCCTGGGTCCGGATCGCGCGGAACAGGCTGATGCCCAGGCCTTCGCACTTGAAGCTGCCGGCGCAGTCCAGCGGCTGTTCGGCGGCGACGTAGCGGGCGATGGCGTCGGCCTGCAGGTCGCGGAACTGCACTTCGGTGAGGTCGCAGGCGTGCAGGGTGCGTGTGCCGCGCTGCAGGCACACCGCGGTGTGGAAGCGCACGCTGCGCCCGGACATGGCCGCCAGCTGCGCGTGCGCCGCGGCCACCTCGCCAGGCTTGCCCAGCGGTTGGCCGTCCAGTTCGGCGACCTGGTCCGAGCCGATCACCCAGGCCTCCCCGGCAGTGGCCGCGACCGCCGCCGCCTTGGCCGCCGCCAGCCGCTGCGCCAGCGCCAGCGGCGCTTCGCCGGGCAGCGGGGTCTCGTCGACCTGCGGGCGGGCGCACTCGAAGGGCAGGCGCAGCCGTTGCAGCAGTTCGCGGCGGTAGGCGGAAGTGGAAGCCAGGATCAGCGCGGGCATCGGCGGAAGGGCGGGCGGCGGCAGGCCGGGGCCGGCAGTCTGCGGCGGCTGGCGCAGGCGGGCAA
>NZ_NKUH01000086.1:0-26422 GCF_009192895.1 Xanthomonas sp. LMG 12460
ACAACCTACTGAGAGATCACAACTAGAGCTGGGTGACTATCAATACACTGGCTCAACGTTTGATGGTCGCGATGGATCGTGCGAGCCTTATTCAGGGAATTTTCAACTTTATAAAATATCGACTTGCCCGAACCCATACATGCATTGGGAGCCCGAACAGAATGCGTGTGTGAACGAAGTTATCACAGCAACGATTGCGACAATTCAGCCTCAGTGCAGTGGAGATCAGGGCAGCGGTCAGAACGGCAGCGGCAACTCCGGCATGGTCGGCAACCCCTGCGACGTCAAGACCGGCGAGAAATTCCAGGCCGAGCGCGACCTGGATCTGGGCTGGATCACCCTGACGCGTTACTACCACTCGGGTATCGCACTGAATACCGGTGGTTTCGGCCCTGGCTGGACCTTCTCGCACAGTCTGCACCTGACCATCCAGGGCGATACGCTGGGCCTGATCGAGGGTAGCGGCTATGCCGTTGCGTTCCGCAAGATAGGAGTCGAGTATCGCGCGGCCAATGCCTCGGACGAACGCATCGTTGCCAATAGCGACCAGTGGGTGCTGTATCGCCAGGATGCGATCTACACCTTCGATGCCAAGGGCAAGCTGGTCTCGCGCATGGCCGAGGATGGAAGTGGGTGGGTGTACAGCTACAACACGCGTGGACGCTTGCAAAGCATCGCGTCGCTGCAGGGCCGCTCCATCGAACTTCTGTATGCCGACGACAATGACGACGCGCTGATCACCGGCATCGTCTCCGGTGGGGTGCAGTTGGCCAGCTACGGCTATGACCAGCAGCGCCTTGCGAGCGTCACCTATGCCGATGGCAAAAGTCGGATCTATCACTATGAAGACACGCGCTTCCCGCGCCATCTTACCGGCGTGACCACGGAAGATGGCCAGCGCTTCAGCACCTTCGCCTACGACGAGGTCGGCCGTGCGATCTCCAGCCAGCACGCCGCCGGTATCGACGGCATCACGCTGGCTTACTCGGCTGCCGGTACTCGCGTCACCGATGCGCTGGGCGATGTCAACGATTACACGATGACCGAGGCGGGTGGTGCCTCGCCGAAGGTCGCCACCGTCGCCAGGACCGACGGCACGCTGCAGTACAGCTACAACGACCAGTCCAGCGACTTCCGCCGCCGGCTGAGCAGCGTCACCGATCGCCGTGGTATCCAGACTCAGCACAGCTACGCCGAAGCGACTGAGAACGGTGTTGCGGTGAACATCCACACTGTACGCGAGGCGGTCGGGCAACCGCAGGAGCGCACCACGACGACGCGCACCGCGGCTGGCAGCAATCGCCTGCTGTCGGTGCAGACCGGCGGGCGCACTGTGTCCTACAGCTATAACGATCGCCTGCAGCCGGTGCAGATGACGAGCAGCGACACGGCTTCAGGCAAGCAGCGCACTATCACCTACAGCTACTGCGAAGCGTCCGACGTAGCCGCGACCGACAGCACCTGCCCGATCCTGGGCCTGCCCAAGTCGGTCGACGGCGCGCGCACCGACGTCAACGACATCACCAGCTTTACGTATTACCCCACCGACGACAGCACCTGCGCCACGTCCCCGACCACCTGTCCGCACCGCAAGGGCGACCTGTGGAAGGTGGCCAATGCGCTGGGCCAGGTTACCGAGTACCTGGCTTACGACGGCGCCGGCCGCGTGCTGTCGGCGAAGGACGCCAACGGCCTGGTGACCGACTACACCTATCACCCGCGCGGCTGGCTGACCGCCAGCAAGGTGCGCGGGTCCGACGACAGCAGCGAGAGCGACGACCGCATTACTTCGATCGACTACTGGCCGACTGGTCTGGTCAAGCAGGTGACGCAGCCTGATGGCGCGTTCACACGCTTCACCTACGACGCTGCACACCGGCTGACGGATATCGCCGACAACGCCGGCAACACGATCCACTACACCCTGGACAATGCCGGCAACCGGTCCAAGGAGGACACCAAGGACGCATCGGGTACGCTCAAGCGCACGCTTTCTCGGATCTACAACCAGCTCGGCCAATTGGCGACGCAGGCCACCGCACAAGGTGATCCGACCGACTTCGGCTACGATCCCAACGGCAACACCAAGACCGTCACCGACGCGCTCGGGCATGCCACCCAGAACGACTACGATCCGCTCAACCGCCTGGCGCGCACGCTGCAGGACGTGGGCGGCATCGCCGCCGAAACCAATTTCGGCTACGACGCCCTGGACAACCTGACCAAGCTCACCGATCCCAAGGGTCTGGACACCACCTACGCCTACAACGGCCTGGGCGACCTGACCAAGCTCACGAGCCCGGACACCGGCAGCACCACGTACACCTACGACAGCGCCGGCAACCGCGCCACGCAGACCGATGCGCGCAACATCAAGACCAGCTACGGCTATGACGCGCTGAACCGCCTGACCCAGGTCGCCTATCCGACCACCAGCCTCAACGTCAGCTACACCTACGACGTCAGTCAGACGACCTGCGCCAGCGGCGAGACCTACGCGGTGGGCCGCCTGACCCGGATGCAGGACGGCAGCGGCAGCACCGATTACTGCTACGACCGCTTCGGCGATCTGGTGCGCAAGGTGCAGACCACCAACGGCAAGGTGTTCGTGGTCCGCTACGCGTACACCAAGGCCGGGCAGTTGAGCCGCCTGACTTACCCGGATGGGGCGGTGGTGGACTACGTGCGCAACGCCCAGGGCCAGACCACCGAGGTCGGCGTGACCCCACCCGGCGGCTCCCGTCAGGTGCTGCTGAACCAGGCCACCTACTATCCGTTCGGCCCGGTCGCTGGCTGGACCTACGGCAACGGCCGTCCGATGCAGCGCGTGCTGGAGCAGGACTACCGCCCGCTGGCCGTCAACGACACCCGTAGCGATGGGCTGGCGGTGGGCTTCGCGTTTGATCCTGTCGGCAATCTCAGCGCGCTGACCGCACCAGGCAACACCGCACCGGTCATCAAACTGGACTACGACCCGTTGGGCCGGTTGACCGCCTTCAAGGACGGCCCGACCGACACGATGATCGACGGCTACACCTACGATGCCACCGGCAACCGCCTGAGCGCCAAGGTCAACACCGCCACGCAGACCTATACCTATCCGACCACCAGCCACCGCCTGAGCAGCGTGGCCGGTACCGCGCGCAGCTATGACGCGACCGGCAACACCACCGCGATCGGCGGCACGGCCGTGCAGTACGTGTATGGAGCAAATGGCCGACTGACGCAGGTCAAGCGTAGTGGCACCACCGTGGCGAACTATGCCTACAACGGCCGTGGCGAGCAGGTGCGGCGGGTGGGCAAGACCAACACCTATACGCTGTATGACGAGAGCGGCCACTGGCTGGGCGACTACGACAACAACGGCGCCGTCGTACAGCAGGCGATCTGGCTGGACGACCTGCCGGTCGGCGTGCTGGCCAAGACCACGCTGCGCTACGTGCAGCCCGATCACCTGGGCACGCCGCGCGCCGTGATCGACCCGGTTCGCGACGTGGCGATCTGGCGCTGGGACCTGAAGGGCGAAGCCTTCGGCACCACCGCCCCGGACCAGGATCCGGACAAGGACGGAACCGCCTTCGTGTTCGACATGCGCTTTCCTGGGCAGCGCTACGACGCGTTGAGTGGACTCAACCAGAATTATTTCCGCGACTATGAGCCTGGCACTGGCCGGTATGTGCAGAGTGATCCGATTGGGTTCGCTGGTGGGATTTCGACCTTTTCCTTTGTTGAATCTTCTCCGCTCAATAATTTTGATCTTCAGGGACTACGCAAGTGGGATTTTGATGGTCCGGGAGACACGTCAATGTGTAGTTACTATGAATCACTTTACAAACAAACGGGATCACTTTATTACAAGCGCGCCTTTGAAACATGTAAAGGAAATAATAGCCTCATCAACTCCGCGATAAGGTCCGGAATAGTTCACGCGTGGGCGTCAAATAGAAGTTCTGATTCAGAAAGCGTCATTTTAGCGAAAATTAGAAATGGTCTTGTCCGAGAGGATAGACGCTATTCGGTCAGAGACGAACAAGGACGCGTTGTCAGAGAGCCATATGGAAACTTAATCGATGAGTATCACTACAAAGTTTTCCGTGAAGCAGGAATAAGTCCTTTATTTTATGGCGGATCATTGTGGCCTAGAGGGGTGTATCCTAATTACGTCCCTCAAGTCGGGGATGGATCCGAGGGAATAATACAATCACTACTTGGAAAGACCCCCATTGGAGCAAGTCGTGACAACGATTGCCAAGCAGGATGGTAGATCATGAAGACTATTAAATGGATAGTGGTGATTTTATCTCTTTTTGTTTTTTTCGCCATCTCATTGAATACTTTTTTTGCTAACAAGCACTTGATTTACGACTATTCTGCAGGGGATTACCTCCGCTATTTGCTTTTCTTCCCTGGAATAACGCTCTGCTTGTATCTGGCCTTTTCACTCTATAAAGCAAGTACATGGTCCCAATTTTTCGTTACTGTCTTCCTTTGCCTGCCGGCGCTGATTGCGGTGCATTTCGTCGTGTCTGTGATGAATGCACATACGGGAGGCGCATATTGGTGGTGGCAGGTGTTGGAGGTCGCGGTGACTTATTTGGCATGGTCGCGAACAGGAAAGCGCTGGTCCAAATCGCTGCTATCTGATAGAGCGAAGCACTCTGCAAACGGAATCTCGTAGGAGAACTTCGCCTAGTACCGCGGGCGCGTTGAGCCAATCACTGGAACCATACAGGCTGCACCGGATTGCATGTCCCCTCGGCGGGGCGAGTCTGGGGAAATAGGGCTGTCGTCGGTTTCGTTTTACTGTGGTTGCGCTATTCCCCACGCACCAGAGCATCAACACGCCGCACTCTGGATTTTTATAAACCCCAGCAGTGGAGCCAGAGGTTCTCCGCTGTACATCGGATCCTTGCTCACTGCGGCGGCGCCGCCAGCTCCCGCGCGCTGAGGTAGCCGTCGCCGTTGGTGTCCTGCTTGCGGAAGCGGGCGGTCAGGGTGGCGAGGTGCTGTGCGCGGGTGATCGGCGGGCCGCGGCCGCCGGGCAGTTCGGCGGGGCTGAGGACGCCGTCGTGGTCGCGGTCGCGCGCGTCGAAGGCGTAGCTCATCCAGGCCAGGTATTCGTCCAGGCTGACGCGGCCGTCGCCGTCGCGGTCCATGCGCTGCAGGTAGCTGGTGGTGCTGTCGATCGCCTGCGCGTGGGCGCTGACGATACCGCCGGCAAACAGGGTGCAGGCGATGCTCAGCGTCAGCGCGACCATCAACGACGAACGCCGCGCAAGGCGGCGTTCGTGCGACGGGATATGCGGTGCGCCGCGGCTCATGCCAGGGCGTAGCCCTTCAGTCGTGCGGCGTAGGCCTGCAGCGCGGCGATGCCGCTGGCTTCGGCGTCGTGACACCAGGCCTGCAGGTGCTTGAGACGCTCGCTGGCGTCGTGGGTGCGCGCTTCCAGCAGGGCTGCCAGGCGGGCGCGATGCTCGACCAGCGTGCGCATGCGCGGCCGCTGCGCCACCCAGTGCTGCAGCTGTTCGCGCGCGTCGGGCTTGAGCCAGCGGCCATCGTCGACCAGGCCCTTGCGCAGGCGCCGCGGCAGCAGCTTGCGCAGCTTGGCGCCGGCCTGCGCGGCTTCTTCCTTGAGCGCGGGCTTGAACACGTTGCGCTGGTAATCGGTCATCGCCTGGAAGCGATGCGACAGCAGCGCGCGCAGGGTGTCGGCGTCGGGCACGGCGATGTTCGGGCGCACGTCCAGGGTCGGCGCCACGCGCAGGATCTTGGCCAGGCGCAGCGCGGCCAGCGCGCGGATCGCGATCCAGCCGATGTCCAGTTCCCAGCGGCGCATCGAGAAACGCGCCGAGCTCGGGAAGGCATGGTGGTTGTTGTGCAGTTCTTCGCCACCGATCCACAGCGCCCACGGGGTCAGGTTGGTCGAGGTGTCGGCGGACTCGAAGTTGCGGTAGCCCCACCAGTGGCCCAGGCCGTTGATCACGCCGGCGGCCCAGAACGGGATCCACGCCATCTGCAGCGCCCACAGCGCGATGCCGGGCAGGCCGAACAGTGCGAAGTTGACCGCGAACAGCGCCACCGGCCCCAGGTTCGCGTACGGGGTGTACAGGTGCCGCTCGATCCAGTCGTCCGGCGCGCCCTTGCCGTACTGCTCGATGTCGCCGCGCTGGGTGCGCGCTTCGCGGTACAGCTCCACGCCGCGCCAGAACACGCGGGCGATGCCCTTGGTCTGTGGGCTGTGCGGGTCTTCCTCGGTCTCCACCTTGGCGTGGTGCTTGCGATGGATCGCCACCCACTCCTTGGTGATCATGGAGGTGGTGAACCAGGTCCAGAAGCGGAAGAAGTGCGACAGCAGCGGATGGAAGTCCACGCCGCGGTGCGCTTGGCTGCGGTGCAGGTACAGGGTCACCGCGAAGATGGTGAGCTGGGTGAACAGCAGCAGCACGGCCAGCATGCCCCACCAGCCGACGCCGAGCAGGCCGTTGCCGAGGAAGTCGAGGATCGCGTCGAACATTGCCAAAAGCTCCAGAGCGTAGGACGGCGTGAGGGGATGACGACATGATGGGGGTTGCGGAAGCAAACTTCACCCGGCGCTCGCGTATGGTATTCAGCCGCCAAGCGCTTCCGATCACAGAACGGTTTCGGTTCCATGTCAGCCGCCTCTCCTCAAGCAACCCCCGTGCCAGCGGCCGCGCCGTTGATCGAACTCGACCGTGCCAGCGTCGTCCGCGGCCAGGTCCGCGTGCTGCATGCGCTGAGCCTGCGCATCGCGCTCGGCCAGCACACCGCGATCCTCGGCCCGAACGGCTGCGGCAAATCCTCGTTCATCAAGCTCATCACCCGCGAGCTGTACCCGCTGGCGCGCGCCGGCGAAGAATCGGCGGTGCGGGTGCTCGGCCAGAGCCGCTGGCAGGTGGACCGACTGCGCAGTCAGTTGGGCATCGTCACCGGCGACCTCAGCGTCAATCTCGCCGACATGCCTGGGCTGGACGTGGAAAGCGCCGTGCTGTCGGGGTTCTTCGCCAGCTATGTGGTGCCGCCGCACCGCGAGGTCACCGAGGCGATGCGCGACCGCGCGCGCGAGGCGCTGCAGGCCGCGCACGCGCTGCCATTGCTGCGGCGTCCTTATGCCGAGCTGTCGGCCGGCGAGACCCGGCGCGTGCTGATCGCGCGCGCCCTGGTCAATCGGCCACAGGCACTGCTGCTGGACGAACCCAGCACCGGCCTGGACCTGGTCGCGCGCGAGCACCTGCTGGCGACGATGCGCGACCTCGCCCGTCAAGGCATCACCCTGGTGCTGGTCACCCACCACATCGAAGAGATCGTGCCGGAAATCGCACGGGTGATCCTGTTGCGCGAGGGCCAGGTGTACGCCGACGGCGCGCGCGAGGAACTGCTGGCCGATGCGCCGTTGTCGGCGGTGTTCGGCGGACCGGTACGGGTGCAGCGCGACGGCGACAGCTACAGCGCGCGGGTGGTTGCGGAGAGCTGATCCGCGGTTGCCGAATTCGGCCGTTTGGGGCCGTCGGGGTGGCGGGTAATGCGGGAATGTCCGTAGTAGCGGCTTCCGCCGCGACCGGGCGTTCTCGGTAAAGCCGCTCGTACGGGACGCGTCAACCGTACGCGGCGCCCGCCGCCCGCGCCGGCGCATCGGCCTCGAACGCGGCGCGCGCGTCACGGATCTGCGCGTGGTGATCGGCAGCCCAGCGCACCAGCGGTGCCAGTACCACGCTCAGCGATTGGCCCAGCGGAGTGAGCCGGTATTCCACCCCAGGCGGCACGGTCGGCAGCACCTCGCGCGCGACCAGGCCTTCGCGCTGCAGATCGCGCAGGGTCTGGGTCAGCATGCGCTGGGAGATGTCCGGCACCGCGCGGCGCAGTTCGCCGAAGCGGTGCGGGCGTTCGGCCAGCAACATCACGAACAGGGTGCTCCACTTGTCGCCGATCTGCGCCAGCACGTCGCGCACCGGGCACTGGTCGATGGCCATGCCGGCGCGCTGGTAGTCCTGCAGCTGCTGGCTCAACAGCGCGTCGCAGGCAGCGACCGGCGGTACGACGGTGTCCATGGTGGTTACCTCGGGGTAATCAGGGGCGGAAAAAGTGCCGTCTTTACAGGTCGGCCAAGGTCTCTAGGATAGACCAGGTTCCTTTTCCAGACCATGGCGTCCTGCGACGCCGCCCTTCCTCAGGAGACCCGTCATGTCCGCATCTTCCGATTCCCTGCTCGTCACTGGCGCCGGCGGCCAGTTCGGCCAGCGCGTGCTCGCGCACCTGCTCGACACCCTCAAGGTGGCGCCGGCGCGGGTGGTGGCGATGACCCGCCAGCCCGAGCGCCTGGCCGCCTGGGCCGCGCGCGGCGTGGCCGTGCGCCACGGCGATTTCGACGACGCCGCTTCGCTCGACACCGCATTCCGTGGCGCCGGCCGCGTGCTGCTGATCAGCACCGACGCGCTGGACCGCCCCGGCCACCGCTTGCAGCAGCACCAGGCCGCGATCGCCGCCGCCGAGCGTGCCGGCGTCGGCCACCTGGTCTACACCTCCTGCCCGGAACCGCACGACTCGCCGCTGCTGCTGGCCACGGATCACGCCGGCACCGAGGACAGCCTGGCCGCCAGCGCCCTGCCCGCCTGGACCGTGCTGCGCAACCACTGGTACTTCGAAAACCTGTTCATGAGCCTGCCGTCGGTGCTGGCCTCGGGCCAGTGGTACAGCGCGGCCGGCGACGGCGGCATCGCCCATATCGCGCGCGACGACCTGGCCCGCGCCGCCGCGGTCGCCCTGGCCGGCGGCGACGGCAAGCGCACGCTCACCCTCAGCGGCGCGCGCGCCTACACCACCGCCGAGATCGCCGCGCAGGTCGCGCAAGTGCTGGAGGTGCAAATCCAGGTCGTGCCGGTACCGGTCGAAGGCCTGGTGCAGGGCATGGTCGGCGCCGGCCTGCCCGAGCCGGTCGCGCGCATCTACGCCTCGTTCGACACCAACACCGCCGCCGGCCGCGTCGCCACCGTCACCGGCGACTACCAGGCGCTGACCGGGCAGGCACCGCTGCCGTTCGAACAGTGGCTGCAGGAGCAGCGCGCGCAGCTGGCGGCGTTGAAGCCGTAAGCGAACTCGACGGCGCGCGGATGCGCGCTACTTGCCGATGCAGAAACTGGAGAAGATCCGCCCGAGCAGATCGTCGGCGCTGAGCGTGCCGACGATCTCGCCGAGCGCGGCATGGGCCAGGCGCAGCTCTTCGGCGGCCAGTTCCAGGCGTTCGTGCTGCAGTTCGACCGCCGCCGCGTCGGCATGCGTCGCGGCACGCTGCAGCGCGTCGACATGGCGGGCGCGCGCGGAGAACTCGCCGTCGCTGCCCTCGCCGGCCGCGGCACCGGCGATCGCGCGCAACTGCGCGTGCAACTGCTCCAGCCCGCTGCCGGTAGCGGCGGAAACGTAGACGCGCTCGGCGCTGGCGGCGGGCACGGCAGCGAGCAGGTCGCTTTTGTTGTGGATCCACAGGCGCTGCGGCACATCGGCGATGGCGTCGGCGATCGCGGCACGGCCAGCCTCGGCCTCGCGCGCGTCGAGCACGATCAGCGCCAGGTCGGCACGCTGCAGTTCCTGGCGCGCGCGGCGCATGCCCTCGCGCTCGATCGCATCGCCGCCCTCGCGCAGGCCGGCGGTGTCGACCAGGGTCAGTTCCACACCATCCAGGCGCACGGTCTCGTGCAAGGTGTCGCGGGTGGTGCCGGCGATGTCGGTGACGATGGCGCGGTCGCTGCCGGCCAGCGCGTTGAGCAGCGAACTCTTGCCGGCATTCGGCGGGCCGACCAGCACCGCGTGCAGGCCATCGCGCAGGCGCCGGCCGCGTTCGGCGTCGGCACGCAACTGCGCCAGGTCGGTGCGCGCCTGCGCCAGGCCGGCACGGACCTGCTCGCCACCCAGCGTGTCCAGCGCCTCGTCGGCGAAATCGATCGCCGCTTCGATGTGGATGCGCAGGCGGATCAGCTGTTCGGCCAGGTCGTCGACGCGCCGCGAGAACACGCCGTCCAGCGAGCGCCGTGCCGCGCGTGCCGCGCGCAGGTCGCCGGCGGCGATCAGGTCGGCGATCGCTTCGGCCTGGGCCAGATCGAGCTTGCGGTTGAGGAAGGCACGCTCGCTGAACTCGCCCGGACGCGCCGGACGCGCGCCGAGTTCGCAGCAGCGTGCCACCAGGTGCCGCAGCAGCACCGGGCTGCCGTGCGCCTGCAGTTCCAGCACGTCCTCACCGGTGAAGCTGCGCGGTGCCGGAAACCACAGCGCGATGCCGTCGTCCACGCTCTCGCCGTGCGCGTCGCGAAAGCGCGCGTAGCGCGCGCTGCGCGGCACCAGCGCGCCCAGGCCCAGCCCCTCGGCGATGACCGCCGCGGCCGGACCGGACACACGGACCACGCCGACGCCGCCCGCGCCGGGAGCGGTGGCGATGGCGGCGATGGTGTCGGTGGCGGAAGACGGCATGGCGAAGGCGGCAATTCGGTGGCGTGGTGAATTACAGCGTCTGCAACTGGCCGCGGACGTAGGCGGCCGACGCCCCGTTGGGTTGCAGCTCCAGGTAGGTCTGGAAGGCGCGCTTGGCCTTGGCGGCATCGCCCAACTGGCGATAGGCATCGCCCAGGTTGACGTAGGCCACCGCGCGCGAGGGATCGATCTTCAGCGTGTTCTCCAGCCAGCGCACGGCCTGCGCGTACTTGCCCTGACGATAGTAGATGAAGCCCAGGTTGTTGGCCGCCAGCGCGAAGTCCGGGCGCAGCTTCAGCGCCTCGGTGAACTGCGCTTCGGCCTCGTCGTAGCGCTTCTCCTTGTACAGCTGCAGGCCGCGATCGTTGGCGCGCTGCGCACGCTGGCGGTCGGACACCGGGCCGGCCGCGGCCGGCACCGCCAACGGGCGTTCGCCACCCTGCAGGTCCTTGACCACCACCGCCGGCTTGGACGCAGCGGGCGGTGCGTCGGCGCTGCTGGCGCCGGCGTTCGGGGTCGCGGTCGATGCCGGCGCCGCCGCATCGACGCGGTCGTTCATCGCGATCGCCGCCGAGGACAGTTGCTGGGTGCTGGCGGTGAGGAATTCCTCGCCCTCCGGCACCTGCAGCACGAACTCACCGCCCTGCGAACCGGGCAGGCTGCCGAACGCGGGTGTTTGCTGCGAGATGCTCGACACCGCCGGCGCCACGTAGGCAGCCAGCTCGGTGCCGGTGATCAGGCCGTCGCCGTTGAGGTCGGCCTTGCCCGACAGCGCCTGCAACAGCACCCAGGTGAACACCGAATGGCCATTGGGGCCGCTGTCGGCGACCTGCTGGTCGGCGCCGCCGGCGGTGAGCATCTGCCGGGCGATGCGCCGCGCGTTCTCGCGCAGGTAGGCGCTGGTACCGCCGCCGCGGGTCAGGCCCAGGCCGCTGTAGCACGCGTCCATCACGAACAGCACGTGCTTGGCTTCCAGGCTTTCGGCGATGTCCTGGATCTCGGTCATCGGAATCGCGTCGGTGGCGAACTGCGCCGGGTCCGAGTCGGCCGGCACGATGTAGCCGAGGTCGCGCCCGGAGGCCAGCTTGCGGGTCGCACCGTGGCCGGCGAAGAACACGAACACGCGGTCGTTCTTGCCGACGCCGCCGTGTGCGAGGCGATCGTGGAAGGCGGCGAGGATATTGTTGCGGGTGGCTTCCTGGTTCTTCAGCACGATCACCTGCGACGACGGGAAGCCGAAGCTGCCGGTGAGCGTCTGCGCGATGGCCTGCGCATCGTTGGCCGCGTACTGCAGCTTGGGCCAGTGCGCGTAGTCGTCGATGCCGATGACGATGGCCCACGACTTGTCGTAGCCGCTGGTCACCGCCGGCGCGGCAGCGTTGCTGGCGGCGCGCGCCACGCTGAAGTCGCGCCCGTTCCACGCGGCGAACTGGTAACCGTCGGCGCTGAGTCGGTCCAGGATCTGCGGCAACGCCTTGACCGTGCGTTCGTGGATGTCGTGGAACAGCAGGATGCCGCGCTGCTCGCGGCCGACCTGCTCGAGCACGCGCTGTACGATCGACTCCGGCACCGGGTCGGCCCAGTCCAGCGAATCCACGTTCCACATCACCGACTTCAGGCCAGCCTCGCCGAGGATCTGCATGCCCTCGGCGTTGCGCGCGCCGTAGGGAAAGCGGAACAGCGGCGCACGCTTGGCATCGACCGCGCGCAGCATGCGGTCGGTGTCGAGGATCTGGCTGCGCAGCGCGGCGCCGGTTTCCTTGGACAGCTGCGCGTGGGTCAGGCTGTGGTTGCCGACGGTGTAGCCCTGCTCCATCAGGCTGCGGCTGACGCTGGCCAGCGGCGACAGATCGACCTTGCCATCCGGCTCCAGCTTGCCCAGGTTGCGGCCGACTTCGAAGAACGTGGCCGGCACGTCGTAGCGCTTGAGGATGGCCACGATCTCGTCGGTGTATTCGCGATGCGGGCCGTCGTCGAAACTCAGCACCACGGTCTTCGGCGGCAGGTCGCGGCCGAACACCTCGCGGTCGCTGTCCTTCATCGACATCGGGTACGGGGTGATCACGCCGTAGTCGCGCAGGATCGCCTCGCGCGTGTACAGCGTGCCCAGGTGGGCGACATAGTCCTCCCACTTCTCGCGCTTCTGCACGATCGCGCGGGTGCGATCGAAGCGGCTGAAGATTGCGGTGATCTCGCGGTTGTAGGTGCGTTCGATCTCGTCGAGCGCTTCCAGGTCTTCGCCGATGCGCTGGTGCAGCTTGATCGCCGGCAGCGAGGAGTCCTTGCCGATGCGCACCTGCCAGTCGGCGAGAATCTCGCGGAATGCCAGGCGGTCGGCGTCGTACAGGTCCGGCGCCGATTCGACGTAGTCCAGCAGGCTGCCGACCGCGGCGAAGCGCTGCGGGTCGGGCAGCGCCAGCAGCGCATCGAACTGCTTGGCCAGCGCCTCGCGGCGCTCCAGGCCCTCGTGGAACAGCTGCTGGCCAACGCTGCTGGAGGTCTGTCGGTCGGCCTGCGACTGCTTGGCCTCGTCGGCCAGCAACACGATGATCTTGCGCTGCGCCGCCAGCTGCGCCTGCAGGCCCTGCAGCAGCGTCGTCGCCTGGGCCTGCAATGCGGGAGAGCCTGGAATGGCGATCGCCGGCGCCGATGTCGTGGGCTTGGACGGCGTCGCCGCGCTGTCGGCAGGCGTGCGCTGGCACGCGGCCAGCGCCAAGGCGAGCAGGCCGATCACGGCGACGGACGGCGACAACGGACGATGGCGCTTGCGCATGACCACGGACTCGCGAGCAAGGCGCTACGGGAACAGCGCAGACGCCGGCGCCTTCCCCGGCCGCATGCGCAACGCCCGCCGGAGGGCGGGCGTTGTCGGGTTTACTTCTTGGCCTTGGCCGGCGGCTTGCCGCTGCCGCCACCACCGGCAGTGGCCGGTTCGCCGTGGCGCTTGGTCATCCACCACTGCTGCAGCAGGCCCAGCGAACCGTTGGTGACCCAGTACAGCACCAGACCGGACGGCACGAAGGCCATCATCACGCCGAACACCAGCGGCATGAACTGCATCATCTTGGCCTGCACCGGATCCATGCCCGGCGACGGCGTCAGCTTCTGCGTCAGCCACATCACCGCCACGTTGATCACCGGCAGGATGAAATAGGGATCGCGCGCGGTCAGGTCCTGGATCCAGGCGAACCACGGCGCCTGGCGCAGTTCCACCGACTCCACCAGCACCCAGTACAGGGCGAAGAAGATCGGCATCTGGATCAGCACCGGCAGGCAGCCGCCCATCGGGTTGATCTTCTCCTTCTTGTACAGCTCCATCATCGCCGTCTGGAACTTCTGCTTGTCGTCGCCGTAGCGCTCCTTGAGCTGCTGGATGCGCGGCTGGAACTTGCGCATCTTGGCCATGCTCTTGTACTGCGCGGCCGACAGCGGATACAGCATCAGCTTCAGCAGCACCACCAGGCCGACGATCGACCAACCCCAGTTGCCGAGCAGGCTGTGCAGGTGGCTGAGGATCCAGAACAGGCCCTGGCCGAGCAGCGCCATCAGCGAGAAGCGGCTGTAGTCGACCACGCGGTCGAGGCCGCGCACGTTCTCCTTGGCGATCTGGCTGACCAGCTTGGGGCCGACCCACAGCCGCGCCTCGGTGCTGGCGCTGGCGCCCGGCGCCACGGTGAAGCCCGGGCCGCGTGCTTCGATCACATGCCGCGGGCCGTCGTTGGACAGCACGTACAGCGCCTGCTGGTCGGCCTGCGGAATCCAGCCGGTGAAGAAGTGGTGCTGCAGCAGCGCGATCCAGCCGCCGGAGATGGTCTGGTTGAGCGGGCCGTCTTCCAGGTAGTCCTTGAACGCACGACGCTGGTAGCCGTCGGCCGGGCTGAACCAGGTGGCGCCGTTGAAGCTGAAGGAATCCGGGTTGGTCATGCCGCGGCTGACGATGGTCGGCACCCGGCTCAGCTTGCGGAACACGTAACCCTGCCACGGCTTGCTGCCGTGGTTGACGACCTCGTCGCGCACCTGCACGGCGTAATGGCCGCGCTGCAGGGTGTACACGCGACGGATGGTCACGCCGTCCGGGCCATTCCACACGAACGGCACCTGCAGGCTGTCCTGGCCCTTGGCCAGCACGTACTCCTGTCCCGGGTGTTCGGGGCGAAAGCCGCCGGGGCCCGGCGACGGCGAGTTGTGCTCGCCGACCCAGCCGCTGGTGGCGGTGTACGGATGCGCCGCGTCCTCGGTCAGCAGCTGCACCGGCGGGCTGCCCGGCTGCTTGGTCTGCGGGAACAGCAACAGGTCGGCGTCGAACACGCTGCGGCCGTCCAGGGTCAAGCGCAGCACGTCGGTGGTGACGGTGACCCGCGGCGCGGCGCTGGCCGCGGCGGTCTCGGGCGTGGTGCTGGCTTGCGCGGTGCCGGGCACCGTGGCCTGCGGAACGGCCGGCGCATGCGTGGCGCCGGCATCGGCGTCCTGCGCCGGCGGCACCGTGGTCGCCGCCGCGACCGTCGCCGCGGTGGCGTTCGGCGCGTGTTCCTTGTTCCACTCCATCCACAGCAGCGCCGCGACCATCAGCCAGGCGAAAATCAGGAAAAGGCGGGTCTGGTTCATCGGACAGGCAAGCTCGGCTCAGCCAGAAGCAGGTTCTGACGTGGATGTGGGGGAAGAAGGACGATCGGGCGGCGGCATTGTGCCGTCCGCGGCCGGGGCCGGCAATGCGCCGGCGCGACGCAGCAGGCGCAGATAGGCCTGGCGCAGCTGCTCGCCGCTGGCCTGGGCGGCGGCGCTGCGCGCCACCACCACGTAGTCGCCGGGCTTCAGCCACGGCAACAGCTGCCGCGTGGCCTCGCGCAGCACGCGCTTGATGCGATTACGCACGACCGCGCGCTTGTCGACCTTGCGCGACACCGCCAGACCCAGCCGCGCCGGGTGCGGCGCACTGCGCCAGTGCAGGCTCATCAGCGGCTCGGAACAGCGGCGCGCGGCATCGAACACGACGCGGTATTCCGCAGACGTGCGAACCCGCGCAGAGCGAGGAAATCGCCTACGCGGGTCGGGATGATTCACGGTCCGGATTGCAGGCGCCGCCTGGGGCGGCGAAGCAATCAAGCGCTCAGGCGCTTGCGGCCCTTGGCGCGGCGACGGGCCAGGATCTTGCGGCCGTCGGCGGTGGCCATACGGGCACGGAAGCCGTGGTCGCGCTTGCGCTTGAGGTTGCTGGGCTGGAAGGTGCGCTTGGTGGCCATCGGGGCGCTCTGATCTGAATGGGGCGGAAAGAACCGGAAATTCTATAGGACCACTCACGCCGCGGTCAACTCCCTGTATTGACGACGGCACAGGCCGGCCACGCCAGGCCTGTGGATGGATCTGTGAATAGCCGTGGGAAAACCATTCCCGACCCTGCGCGCCGGTGGTAGTCTGATCCATCCGCTTTCCTCTCCCACCGGCCGAATGCGCCGCGCCCGAGCGCGCCCTTCATGCCCGGTCTATCGACGAATTTAGATCTGATGGATGCTTGGCCCCGTTGCCTGGAACGTCTGGAAGCCGAATTTCCAGCCGAGGACGTTCACACTTGGTTGAAACCGCTGCAAGCCGAACAGCGCCATGACAACAGCATGGTGCTGTACGCCCCGAACGCCTTCATCGTCGAGCAGGTGCGCGAGCGCTACCTGCCGCGTATCCGCGAACTGCTGACCTATTTCGCCGGCAGCGGCGAGGTGCTGCTGCAGGTCGGCTCGCGTCCGCGCGCGCCGGAACCGGCGGCCGCCCCGCCCAGCGAGACCGCGGCCGCACGCACGCCGGCGCCGCCGTTGCTGGAGCCGTTCGCCGGCAACCTCGATTCGCACTACACCTTCGCCAACTTCGTCGAAGGCCGCAGCAACCAGCTCGGCCTGGCCGCGGCGGTGCAGGCCGCGCAGAAGCCCGGCGACCGCGCGCACAACCCGCTGCTGCTGTACGGCGGCACCGGCCTGGGCAAGACCCACCTGATGTTCGCCGCCGGCAACGCCATGCGCGAGCAGAACCCGAACGCGCGGGTGATGTACCTGCGCTCGGAACAGTTCTTCAGCGCGATGATCCGTGCGCTGCAGGACAAGACCATGGACCAGTTCAAGCGCCAGTTCCAGCAGGTGGACGCGCTGCTGATCGACGATATCCAGTTCTTCGCCGGCAAGGACCGCACCCAGGAAGAGTTCTTCCACACCTTCAACGCGCTGTTCGACGGCCGTCAGCAGATCATCCTGACCTGCGACCGCTACCCGCGCGAGGTCGAGGGCCTGGAGCCGCGGCTGAAGTCGCGCCTGGCCTGGGGCCTGTCGGTGGCGATCGATCCGCCCGATTTCGAGACCCGCGCGGCGATCGTGCTGGCCAAGGCGCGCGAGCGCGGCGCGGAGATCCCCGACGACGTGGCGTTCCTGATCGCCAAGAAGATGCGCTCGAACGTGCGCGACCTGGAAGGCGCGCTCAACACGCTGGCGGCGCGCGCCAACTTCACCGGCCGCGCGATCACCACCGAGTTCGCCCAGGAAACCCTGCGCGACCTGCTCCGTGCGCAGCAGCAGGCGATCGGCATCCCCAACATCCAGAAGACCGTGGCCGACTACTACGGCCTGCAGATCAAGGATCTGCTGTCCAAGCGGCGCACGCGCTCGCTGGCGCGGCCGCGCCAGGTGGCGATGGCGCTGACCAAGGAACTGACCGAACACAGCCTGCCGGAGATCGGCGATGCGTTCGCCGGGCGCGACCACACCACCGTGTTGCACGCCTGCCGGCAGATCAAGCACCTGATGGAAACCGACGGCAAGCTCCGCGAAGACTGGGACAAGCTGATCCGCAAGCTCAGCGAGTGAGCCCGGAGAGGACAGGGCGACACGCCGATCCACACGCGCAGCGTGTGCGTTCGGCGGTCACCTGGAGCCACGTGATAAATCGGTGCATGACTTCGCGACAAATCCGGGAGAAACTGTGGATAAAGCGCGACGCGGCGGCGACGGCAAAACTATCCACAGGTTTCCCCACCAGTTCCGGGACAGTAGTACACGGGATTGAGGGCGCTAAAAATCTTTTGTTTTCAGTGGTTTGAGCTACATTTGCACCGAATTTCGCTCTACCATCACCACCAAGCTTTTGATTTATTCCACATCTTTTAAAGCATAGGGGCACGGAACCACATGCGTTTCACACTGCAGCGCGAAGCCTTCCTCAAGCCATTGGCGCAAGTCGTCAATGTGGTCGAACGCCGCCAGACCTTGCCGGTTCTGGCCAACTTCCTGGTGCAGGTGCAGGGCGGCCAGCTGTCGCTGACCGGTACCGATCTGGAAGTGGAAATGGTCTCGCGCATTGCGGTCGACGATGCCCAGGACGGCGAAACCACGATCCCGGCGCGCAAGCTGTTCGAGATCGTGCGTGCCCTGCCCGACGGCAGCAAGGTCACCGTGTCCCAGTCCGGCGACAAGATCACCGTGCAGGCCGGGCGCAGCCGCTTCACCCTGGCCACGCTGCCCGCCAACGACTTCCCCTCGGTCGACGAAGTGGAAGCCACCGAGCGCGTGGTCGTTCCGGAAGCGGCATTGAAGGAACTGATCGAGCGCACCGCGTTCGCGATGGCGCAGCAGGACGTGCGCTATTACCTCAACGGCCTGCTGTTCGACCTGCGCGACCAGACCCTGCGCTGCGTGGCCACCGATGGCCATCGCCTGGCGCTGTGCGAGACCGAGCTGGAGAACGCCGGCGGCGCCAAGCGCCAGATCATCGTGCCGCGCAAGGGCGTGACCGAGCTGCAGCGCCTGCTGGAAGGCGGCGAGCGCGAAGTCGAGCTGGAAGTCGGCCGGGCACATGTGCGGGTCAAGCGCGACGATGTCACCTTTACCTCCAAGCTGATCGACGGTCGCTTCCCCGATTACGAAGCGGTGATCCCGATCGGTGCCGACCGCGAGGTCAAGCTGGATCGCGAGATCCTGCGCGCAGCGCTGCAGCGTGCGGCGATCCTGTCCAACGAGAAGTACCGCGGCGTGCGCGTGGAAGTCTCGCCGGGCCAGCTGAAGATCAGCGCGCATAACCCGGAACAGGAAGAAGCGCAGGAAGAAGTGGAAGCGGACACCAAGGTCAGCGACCTGGCGATCGGCTTCAACGTGAACTACCTGCTCGACGCCCTGTCCGCGCTGCGCGAGGAGTTCGTGGTGATCCAGCTGCGCGACGCCAACTCGTCGGCACTGGTGCGCGAAGCCAGCAGCGCCCGCTCCCGTCACGTGGTGATGCCGCTGCGTCTCTGACGGTTCCCGTTTCGTGTTCCACGTGGAACACGTGCGAAAGCGACCCGGCCTTCGTGCCGGGTTTTCTTTTTGTTGGGCTCCAAGATCAACGCTCCCGCACTGAGAGGGATCCGTTGCCACGGGAGGCCCGCGCAGCTTGCACCCTTGCATTACCCGGCCAAAACGCGTCGGCCGTGACTGTGTCTGCAAAGAGACGGGCTCCGGCACCTCGGCGGGATCACAGCATTATCGAAGCGCCAGGAGACCGTGCGGCAAGACAACGTGCCTGTGATCGCCTGGCCGACCCTCTTACCCACGCCTCCACCGTCCCGCGGGAGTCCGTCCTCCCAATGATGCGGAGGTTGCTGGCACGCAGCGCTGCCAGTTTCCCGAGCGCGGCCGTCCTGACAGCGCCCATCAACCGTTTTGGGTATGCTGCCGCCCTACCCCAAGCCCCGATCTGCGTGCGCCCGGTGCGAGCGCCTTCGCCTCTATCCCCGCATGCACGTCTCCCGCCTCGACTTCCACCACCTGCGCCGGTTCGCGGCGCTCGAGCTGGCGCCCGCGCCTGGACTGAACCTGATCACCGGCGACAACGGCGCCGGCAAGACCACGGTGCTCGAGGCGATGCACCTGATGGCGTATGGCCGCAGCTTCCGCGGACGCGTGCGCGATGGACTGGTCAGCCAGGGCCAGGACGCGCTCGACGTCTTCGTCGAATGGCAGGAGCAGTCGGCTGAGGTCGGCACTACACGCCGGCGCCGCGCCGGACTGCGCCACAGCGGCCAGGAATGGCGTGGCCGCCTGGACGGCCAGGACGTTGCCCACCTCGGCACCCTGTGTGCGGCGCTGGCGGTGGTGACCTTCGAGCCGGGCAGCCACCTGCTGGTCAGCGGCGGCGGCGAGCCCCGCCGCCGCTTCGTCGACTGGGGTTTGTTCCACGTGGAACCTGACTTCCTGTCCCTGTGGCGACGCTATGCTCGCGCGCTCAAGCAGCGCAATGCCCTGCTCAAGAGCGGTGGCAGTGGCGCGGCGCTGGATGCCTGGGATCACGAGCTCGCCGAGTCTGGTGAGCCGTTGACCTCGCGCCGCCAGGACTACTTGGACAGGTTGCTCCAGCGCCTGCTCGCCCTCGCCCCGGATCTGGCGCCAGCGCTGGGTATCTCACATCTGCAGTTCGCGCCCGGCTGGCGCCGCCAGGAGGTGTCGCTGGCCGACGCGCTACTGCTCAACCGCGAACGCGACCGTCAGCTCGGCTATACCTCTGCCGGTCCGCACCGGGCCGACTGGAGCCTCAGCTTTGCCGAGATTCCCGGCCGTGATGCGCTCTCCCGCGGCCAGGCCAAGCTCACCGCCCTGGCCTGCCTGCTGGCGCAGGCCGAGGACTACGCCGAGCAGCGCGGCGAATGGCCGGTGATCGCCCTGGACGATCTGGGCTCGGAGCTGGACCGCCACCACCAGGCCCGGGTGCTGGAGCGCCTGCGTGCCGGGCCGGCGCAGGTCTTCGTCACTGCCACCGAGACCCCGCAGGCGCTGGCCGACGCCAGCCTGCCGATCGCCCGGTTCCACGTGGAACATGGGCAGATCCTGGCCGTTTCCTAGGTCGCCGCGGGTCCGGCGGCCCGGGCTGCTATAATTTCCGCCAATCCCCTATCCAGCGGCGCGAACCGGCCCCGGCCTGTCTTCGCCGCCTCGTGGAGCCTACGGCACCCGCATGACCGACGAACAGAACACCCCGCCTAGCAACGGCAACTACGACGCCAACAGCATCACCGCCCTGGAAGGCCTGGAGGCGGTCCGCAAGCGGCCCGGCATGTACATCGGCGACGTCCATGACGGCACCGGTCTGCATCACATGGTGTTCGAGGTCGTCGACAACTCCATCGACGAAGCCCTGGCCGGGCATGCCGACCACGTCGCGGTGACGATCCACGCCGATGGTTCGGTCTCGGTGTCGGACAACGGCCGCGGCATCCCGGTCGGCAAGCACGCGCAGATGAGCGCCAAGCTCGGCCGTGAGGTCTCCGCCGCCGAGGTGGTGATGACCGTGCTGCACGCCGGCGGCAAGTTCGACGACAACAGCTACAAGGTGTCCGGCGGCCTGCACGGCGTGGGCGTCAGCGTGGTCAACGCGCTGTCGGAGAAGCTGTTGCTGGACGTGTTCCAGGGCGGCTTCCACTACCAGCAGGAATTCAGCAATGGCGCGGCCGTCGCGCCGCTGGTGAAGCTGGGCGAGACCAGCAAGCGCGGCACCACCGTGCGCTTCTGGCCGTCGGTCGTGGCCTTCCACAACAATGTGGAATTCCACTACGACATCCTGGCGCGCCGCCTGCGCGAGCTGTCCTTCCTCAATTCCGGGGTCAAGATCGTGCTCGCCGACGAGCGCGGCGAGGGCCGGCGCGACGACTTCCACTACGAGGGCGGCATCCGCAGCTTCGTCGAGCACCTCGCGCAGCTGAAGACCCCGCTGCACCCGAACGTGATCTCGGTCACCGGTGAGCACAACGGCATCACCGTGGACGTGGCGCTGCAGTGGACCGACTCCTACCAGGAGACGATGTACTGCTTCACCAACAACATCCCGCAGAAGGACGGCGGCACCCACCTGGCCGGCTTCCGCGGCGCGCTGACCCGCGTGCTCAATACCTACATCGAGCAGAACGGCATCGCCAAGCAGGCCAAGATCAACCTGACCGGCGACGACATGCGCGAAGGCATGATTGCGGTGCTGTCGGTGAAGGTGCCGGATCCCAGCTTCTCCAGCCAGACCAAGGAGAAGCTGGTCAGCTCCGACGTGCGCCCGGCGGTGGAGAACGCCTTCGGCGCGCGCCTGGAGGAGTTCCTGCAGGAGAACCCCAACGAGGCCAAGGCCATCGCCGGCAAGATCGTCGATGCCGCCCGCGCCCGCGAGGCCGCGCGCAAGGCAAGAGACCTCACCCGTCGCAAGGGTGCGCTGGACATCGCCGGCCTGCCCGGCAAGCTGGCCGATTGCCAGGAAAAGGATCCGGCGCTGTCGGAGCTGTTCATCGTCGAGGGCGACTCGGCAGGCGGCTCGGCCAAGCAAGGCCGTAATCGCAAGAACCAGGCAGTGCTGCCGCTGCGCGGCAAGATCCTCAACGTCGAGCGCGCGCGCTTCGACCGCATGCTGTCCTCCGACCAGGTCGGCACGCTGATCACCGCGCTGGGCACCGGCATCGGCCGCGACGAGTACAACCCGGACAAGCTGCGCTACCACCGCATCATCATCATGACCGACGCCGACGTCGACGGCGCGCACATCCGCACCCTGCTGCTGACCTTCTTCTACCGGCAGATGCCGGAGCTGATCGAGCGCGGCTACGTCTACATCGGCCTGCCGCCGCTGTACCGGCTCAAGCAGGGCAAGCAGGAGCTGTACCTGAAGGACGACAACGCGCTCAACGCCTACCTGGCCAGCAGCGCGGTCGAAGGCGCGGCGCTGGTTCCGGCCAGCAACGAGCCACCGATCACCGGCGCGGCGCTGGAGAAGCTGCTGCTGCTGTTCGCCAGCGCCAACGAGGCGGTGGCGCGCAATGCCCACCGCTACGACCCGGCGCTGCTGAGCGCGCTGATCGACCTGCCGCCGCTGGACGTGGCCCAGCTCGAGAGCGAGGGCGAGACGCATCCGAGCCTGGACGCGCTGCAGGCGGTGCTCAACCGCGGCAGCCTGGGCTCGGCGCGCTACAGCCTGCGTTTCCAGGCGTCCAACGCGCAGCGCCCGGCCACCCTGCTGGTGGAGCGCCGGCACATGGGCGAGGAGACCACCTATGTGGTGCCGATGGCGGTGTTCGAGAGCGGCGAGCTGCGGCCGCTGCGTGAGATCGCGCGGGAGTTGCATGGGCTGGTGCGCGAGGGCGCGCAGATCGTGCGCGGCAACAAGACCCAGGCCATCACCAGCTTCGCCCAGGCCTACGCCTGGCTGTTCGAGGAGGCCAAGAAGGGCCGCCAGATCCAGCGCTTCAAGGGCCTGGGCGAAATGAACGCCGAGCAGCTGTGGGAGACCACGGTGAACCCGGATACGCGTCGCCTGCTGCAGGTGCGCATCGAGGACGCGGTCGCCGCCGACCAGATCTTCAGCACGCTGATGGGCGACGTGGTCGAACCGCGCCGCGACTTCATCGAAGAAAACGCGCTGAAGGTCGCCAACCTCGACATCTGACCCTGGCGGTCCCCGCCCTGGCGTGCGCCGGGGCGGGCGTCCCGCTGTGCCTTCCGCCCGCTTCCGCACAGGATCGCGATGACCGCACCGCCGTTGCCCGCCACCCCGCTGCCGTTGCCTTCCGCGCCGCCGGCCCGCCCGCGCCGGCCGATCCTCGGTTTCTTCCTCGACGTGCTGCTGGCGGCGGTGGTGCTGCTGGCGGTGAGCGTGCTGAGCGGCTTGGTCTGGGGCGTGATCCGCGGCTTCCAGCTGGCGATGGAGCTGAAGGCGCAGGGCGTGCCTGCCGATCGCCTGGCCGCGCTGGTCGCGCAGCAGGTCGGCCAGCCGGGGGCGCTGGCGCAGTTGCTGATCGCCTTGGTCAGCACCCTGTCTGCGGCGCTGCTGCTGTACTTCCTGCGGCGTCCGGCCAGCGCCGCCGAGCGCCGTGCCTCGTGGCTGGCGGCGCGCACGCCCTCGACCTGGGGCTGGGTGCTGCTGGTCGCGGTCGGCGTGTTCGTTGGCAGCGCGACGATCTCCGCGCTGGCGGCGCAGATCGGCATCAAACCGGTGCCGACCAACCTGCCGTTGATGCAGGACGCGATGGCGCAGATGCCGCTGTTCCTGTGCGTGTTCGCGATCGTGATCGCCCCGGCCTACGAGGAACTGCTGTTCCGACGCGTGCTGTTCGGGCGGCTGTGGGACGCAGGCCGGCCGCGGTTGGGCATGCTGCTCAGCGGCGCCGCCTTCGCCCTGGTGCACGAAGTACCGGGGACCACCGGCAACAGCCTGGCCGCCACCGCGCAACTGTGGCTGGTCTACGGCGGCATGGGCGCCGCGTTCGCCTGGCTGTACAAACGCACCGGCACCCTATGGGCGCCGATCGCCGCGCACGGGCTCAACAACGCCATCGCGGTCGCCGGACTCTACTGGTTTGGCGCAACCTGAAGGTTTGTTTGACGAAATGTTAAGACGCGGCCCCCCACACTGCGACGCGTGTTAGGAGGGGGGACCGTATGAAGCAAGTGGTACTTGGCGCATCGCTGGCGATGCTGCTGGCAGCGTGTGCGACGACGACATCGCCAACCGGGCGCACCCAGGTCGTGGGCGGCATCTCGCAACAACAACTCGACCAGATGGGCGCGCAGGCGTTCGCCGAAGCCAAGGCCAAGGAACAGTTGGACACCGATCCCAAGCGCAACGCCTACGTGCGCTGCGTGGTCAACACGCTGGTCGCGCAGCTGCCCGAGCAATGGCGCGGCACCGGCTGGGAAACCGCGCTGTTCAACGACAAGGAACCCAACGCGTTCGCCCTGCCCGGCGGCAAGGTCGGGGTCAACAGCGGCATCTTCAGCGTGGCCAAGAACCAGGACCAGCTCGCCGCCGTGCTCGGCCACGAGATCGGCCACGTCATTTCGCGTCATCACGAAGAACGCATTACCCGCCAGCTCGGTGCGCAGGCAGGCCTGAGCGTGATTGGCGCGTTGGCCGGTGCCCGCTACGGTCAGGGCGCGGCCGACACCGTCGGCCAGGTCGGCGGCATGACCGCGCAGACCCTGTTCCTGCTGCCCGGTTCGCGCCAGCAGGAAACCGAAGCGGATGTCGTCGGCCAGCGCCTGATGGCGCAGGCCGGATTCGATCCCGCGCAGGCGGTGGATCTGTGGAAGAACATGATGGCCGCCGGCGGCGCACGTCCGCCGCAGTGGCTGTCCACCCACCCCGATCCCAGTGCCCGCATCGGCGAACTGCAGCGCGATGTCGCCGCGCTGGAACCGGTGTATGCGCAGGCGCGCAGCGCCGGCAGGACGCCCAAGTGCGGCTGAGTCGTCCGTCGTCCCTGTGTCCGTCGCCGGCACTGTCACAGAAAACGCATCCAAAAACGTTTTCACGGCGTACAGGTTTCTGATAGGTTTGCTGGCTCGGCCGAGGAACGGCCGCTCCGTCTTCCGTGCCGCTCCGGGCGGTATCCACCGAGGTGACCCATGAAATTCCGCATTCGCAAGCAAGCGTTGTTGTCCCTGGTGATCGCCGCCGCCCTCGGTGGCGCGGTGGTGACCGATGCCGCTGCGCAGAGCGATCGCACCGACCACCGTTCCTCGCGCAATGCCAAGAACGAGAAGGCGGCGGTGCTGTTCCCCAACGCCGAGCGCAAGGAGCCCAACGGCAAGCCCTCGTCCAAGCTCGGCAGCAAGCTGCAGAAGCTGATCGACACCTACAACAAGGGCGAGGACTACGCGTCGGTGCGCAGCCAGGCCGATGAGATCCTGGGCAACAGCGGCGCCAACGAATACGACAAGTCGGTCGCCGCGCAGCTGGCCGCGCAGGCCGCCTACAACCTCGACGACAGCAAGGCCGCGCAGGCGTACCTGAAGCAGGCGATCCAGTTCAACGGCCTGGACAACAACGGCCACTACCAGTCGATGCTGATGCTGGCGCAGCTGCAGCTGCAGGACGAGCAGACCGCCGAAGGCCTGGCCACCCTCGACAAGTTCCTCGCCGAAACCAAGTCGACCCGCCCGGAAGACCTGATCCTCAAGGGCCAGGCGCTGTACCAGGCGCAGCGCTACCAGGAAGCGATCCCGGCGCTGAAGCAGGCGATCGCCGCGTCGCCGGAGCCGAAGGACAGCTGGAATCAGCTGCTGATGGCGTCCTACGCCGAAGCCGGCCAGACCGGTGAAGCGGTCAAGGCCGCCGAGGCGCTGGCCGCCAAGTCGCCCAACGACAAGAAGGCCCAGCTCAACCTGGCCAGCATGTACATGCAGGCCGACCAGATGGACAAGGCCGCGGCGGTGATGGACAAGCTGCGTGCCGCCGGTCAGCTGACCGACGAGAAGGAATACAAGCAGCTGTACTCGATCTACGCCAACACCGACGGCCACGAAAAGGACGTCATCGCAGTCATCAACGAAGGCATGCAGAAGGGCATTCTGAAGCCGGACTACCAGACCTACCTGGCGTTGGCGCAGTCGTACTACTACACCGACCAGCTGCCGCAGGCGATCGAGAACTGGCAGAAGGCGGCGCCGCTGTCCAAGGACGGCGAAACCTATCTCAACCTGGCCAAGGTGCTGCATTCGGAAGGCCGCGTTGCCGAGGCCAAGCAGGCCGCGCAGCAGGCACTGGCCAAGGGCGTCAAAAAGCCGGAAGACGCCAAGAAGATCATCAACCTGAAGTAGCACGCAAAAAAAGCCCCCGAAGACCAGTGCTGAAAGTAGTGCAGGTAACAGGGATTGGTATAAGCTTGGAGGTTCCTGCGGTGTCATTGCCGCGTGAACTTGGGTTCCGCTCCACAGCGGAATCCGCCCCCCTTTAATTGAGTCATTGGCGCATGACGGAACAACTGGTCATCCATCGGCAGTACGACAAAGATGACGCCTCCGGCCTCAGCTGGCCGCGCATCATCGGTATTGCCTTCGTAATCGCGCTGCATCTTGCGGCGCTGATGTTGCTGCTGATTCCGGCCGTTGCGCCCAAGGCGGTGGCGGAGAAGGAACGCAACATCATGGTCACCCTGGTGGACGCACCGCCGCCGCCTTGGGCGCAACGGCCG
>NZ_NKUH01000087.1:0-17414 GCF_009192895.1 Xanthomonas sp. LMG 12460
GGCGCGTCCCCCTCCTCGACCGCCGCTCCCTCCACCCTGCCGGTGGCCGCGACCGCCGCGCGCCAGGCCAAGGGGCCGCTGTGGGCGCGCCTGCTCGGGCGCCTGGCCGACCCCTGGCTGGGCCTGAAGATCGAACCGGCCGAGCCGGGCCAGTACAACGACGGCCGCCCGGTGGTGTACGTGCTGGAGGACTACGGCCTGTCCAACGCGCTGATCCTGGACAAGGCCTGCCGCGAATCCGGCCTGCCCTCGCCGCTGGTGCCGCTGCCCGGCGACCCGCTGGGCCGCAAGCGCGCCTACCTGGCGCTGTCCCGGCGCAGCAGCAACCACGCGCTGCTGCCGGAGCAGCGCGGCGCCAAGACCCACTCCGATTCGCTGGCCAAGCTGCTGCAGGCGCACCGCGAGCGCCCGGACCTGGACATCCACCTGGTGCCGGTGTCGATCTTCGTCGGCCGCGCACCGGACAAGCAGAGCGGCTGGTTCGCCGTGCTGTTCTCGGAAAACTGGGCGCTGGTGGGCAGCTTCCGGCGCCTGCTCGGCGTGCTGCTCAACGGCCGCAGCACCATCGTGCGCTTCGCCCCACCGGTGTCGATGCGGCAGACGGTGGAGGAAGGGCTGCCGCCCGAGCGCACCGTGCGCAAGCTGCAGCGCGTGCTGCGCACCCACTTCCGGCGCATCCGCGAGGCGGTGATCGGCCCCGACCTGTCGACCCGGCGCCTGCTGGTGGACCAGGTGCTGGCCGCCGAGCCGGTGCGCGAGGCGATCGCCGCGCAGGCCAAGCGCGACAACAGCAAACCGGTGGACGCCTGGCGCAAGGCGCACGCCTACGCCTGGGAAATCGCCGCCGACTATTCCAGCCCGGTGGTGCGCTCGGCCAGCTTCCTGCTGACCCACGTGTGGAACCGCATCTACGCGGGCGTGCTGGTCCACCACCTGGACAAGCTCAAGGACGCCGCGCCCGGGCACGAAGTGATCTACGTGCCCAGCCACCGCAGCCACATGGACTACCTGCTGCTGTCCTACCTGCTGTACGAACGCGGCATCGTGCCGCCGCACATCGTGGCCGGCATCAACCTCAACCTGCCGGTGGTCGGCACCCTGCTGCGCAAGGGCGGCGCGTTCTTCATCCGCCGCTCGATCAAGGGCAACGCGCTGTACTCGGCGGTGCTCAGCGAGTACGTGGCGCAACTGGTGGCCGGTGGCTACTCGATCGAGTACTTCGTCGAGGGCGGGCGCTCGCGCACCGGCCGCCTGCTGCAGCCCAAGGGCGGCATGATCGCGATGACCCTGCGCGCGTTCCTGCGCCAGCCGCGCAAGCCGGTGCTGTTCCAGCCGATCTACGTCGGCTACGAGAAGCTGATGGAAGGCAACAGCTACCTCGACGAACTCAGCGGCCGGCCCAAGGAGAAGGAATCGATCTGGGCGCTGCTGTGGGGCATCCCCAAGGTGCTCAAGCAGAACTACGGCCAGGTGGTGGTGAACTTCGGCGAGCCGATTCCGCTGAGCCAGGTGCTGGCGCAGCGCGCGCCGGAATGGGACGGCCAGCCGCTGGGCGAGGACGAGAAACCGGCCTGGTTGAACGGCACCGTCGATGCGCTGGCGCAGCAGATCCAGGTGCACATCAACGCCGCCGCCGACGTCAATCCGGTCAACCTGCTGGCGCTGGCGCTGCTGTCCACGCCCAAGCACGCCATGGGCGAGGCCGACCTGATCGCGCAGATCGAACTGTGCAAGAAGCTGCTGGCGGAACTGCCGTACTCGGACCGGGTCACGGTGACCCCGCATTCGCCCGAGCGCATCATCGCCCACGCCGAAGAGATCAACGTGCTCACCCGCACGCCGCATCCGCTCGGCGACGTGCTCAGCGTCAACGGCGACAACGCGGTGCTGCTGAGCTACTTCCGCAACAACGTGCTGCACCTGTTCACCGCCTCCTCGTGGGTGGCGTGCTGTTTCCAGAACAACCGCCGCATGAGCCGCGCCGGCCTGCTGCGGCTGGGCCGCACCGTGTACCCGTTCCTGCAGGCGGAACTGTTCCTGCCGTGGAGCGAGGACCAGTTCGCCGAGCGCATCGAACGCACCATCGAGGTGTTCGTGCGCGAAGGCCTGCTGCTGCAGCTCGCCGAGGACGACGGCAGCGTGCTGGCGCGCAACACCGGCCAGACCGACGAGGTGTTCCGCCTGCGCGCCATCGGCCACTCGCTGCAACAGGCGTTCGAGCGCTATTACATCGCCATCTCGGTCCTGGTGAAGAACGGCCCGGGCAAGCTCGGCGCCGGCGAACTGGAGAGCCTGTGCCAGCAGGCCGCGCAACGCCTGAGCCTGCTGTACGCACCGGCGGCGCCGGAGTTCTTCGACAAGACCCTGTTCCGCGGCTTCATCCAGAAGCTGCGCGAACTGAAGCTGGTGTGGCCGGACGAGAACAGCAAGCTGGTGTTCGACGAACGGCTGGATGCGTGGGCGAAGGACGCCAAGTTCATCCTCGGCCGTGAGCTGCGCCACACCATCGAGCGCGTCAGCCCGGAAGCGGCCAAGGTCGAGGAGCCGCCGGTTCCGCAGGATTGAGGCGGCAGTCGCCGCACCTGCAGTCGTGATGCGGTGAGATCCTGGCGCGTGGCGACGCGCCAAACACAAGGGCGCGCTGGTATCACTGCGGCGCGACGCGTGGCGACGCGCCGTGCATAAAGGCGCCCCGCTATCACTGCCGCGCGGCACAGTGACTTCCGACACGCGACCCAGGGGCCGGTGCGGCCCGAGCATGCTTGAAACTCCCTGCTGCGGGTTCCGGCGATGCGCACAGCTCCTCTTTTCGCTCTGTTGCTGCTTGCCGCCTCCAGCGGGCCGGCGTGGGCCGACCAAGGCGACGACGCTGGCAAGCACGACCATCGGCCGCAGGTGTCCTCGCGCCAGTGCGGCCTGAGCACGCCGTTCAACGTGCTGGCCGACAGCGGCGGCATCTGGCTCACCCGCGACGGCGAGGGACCACGCGAGATCTTCTTCCATGCCGGCGAACTGAGCGTGGATCACCAGGTGCAGCAGATCGGCGCAGCGGATGCGCAGCGATTGCTGGACATGGAGCGCGAGACCCGCGCGCTGATGCCGGAGGTGACGGATCTCTCGCACGAAACGGTCGACCTCAGTTACGACGTGCTCGGCGTCGTCGTCGAAGTGCTGACCGGCAATGCGGGCAATGCGCGCAAGATCGAGCGGCTACGCACGCAGGCCAACGCATACGTCGACGGCACGCTCGGCAGGGGACGCTGGGACCAGACCGCGTTCGACAGCAATTTCGAGCGCTACGTGCAGACCCAGGCCGAGAGTTTCTCAGGCAGCATCGCCCGCCACCTGCTCTGGCAGATCGTCACGGGCCGCGCCGATGCCATCGACAAGCGCGCCAACCGCATGGACGCCGCCCTCGAGGCCCGCCTGGATGCGCGCAGCAAGGGCATCGAAACCAAGGCGCAGGCGCTGTGCGCGCGGGTGGCGCGGCTGGATCAGCTGCAGCAGGCGCTGGAATACCGTTACCACGGCCAGCCGTTGCGCCTGCTCACCACCTCCGAGGACGGTACGCCTGAGCAGAGCACCGCCGCCCTCGTCGGTACCGACGATACGCCGCGGAGCAATGCGGTCACGGTGCCGTCGGTCCCAACGCATTGAGCCTGACGCCGCCGCTGGCGCGTGGCGACGCAGCCGCCGCGCTGGCGGCCTGCGGCGACGACAGCACCGCTCAGGCGTCGAACAGATCTCCGGTGCGCGGCCCCGCAGCCGCCGCATCGGGCGGATAGACCAACTGCCCCTGCGCGTCGCTGCGCGCAGCCGGGTTGAGCGTGGCCGGTTCCTGGCGGGCGACGTCGATCAGGTGCACCACCGGGTGGCCGTGGTGCAGCAGGTGGTCGCAGACGATCTGACGGTGGCACTGCCGCCAGTAGGCCTCGGCGCACATGACCGCGCACGCGCCGTCCTCGCCGAAGGCCTGCAACTCGGCCAGCGCCTCGGCGAATTCGTCGCCCAGCGCGTAGTCGGCGTAGTGGTGGAAGCTGACGCTGCGCCAGTGACCGTTGCGCTGCGGATCGACCCCCGGCTGCTTGCCGCGGCGTCCGCCCAGGGCGCGGAAGTGCCGGTAGGCGATCCCCGCGGCGGCCAGCGCCGGCGCCAGCGCGCTGCCGTCGAACTGTGGGAACCGCCGCGAATACGGAAACGCGCGCACGTCGGCGAGCCGGGTGACGCCGGCGCCCCGCAGGATCTGCAGGAAGGTCTCCAGGCTGCGCGTGGAATGGCCGACGCTGAAGAAGGTCGCCGCGCTCACGCCGGTTCGTCGGGGATCAGCAGATGCTCCAGGCGCAGGATGCAGTCCTTCAGTTGCAGCTTGCGCTTCTTCAGCCGCTTGGCTTCCAGCTCGTCGTCCAGATTGGCCGGGATGCGCTGCAACTGTTCGTCGAGCGCGCGGTGCTCCCGACGCAGGGCGTCGATGCGCAGGGAGATCTCGGCGGGCGTCAGGGTGTCCACGAGGTTCGAGCATACACAGGCCACCGGTCCGCCGTCACCGTGCAACGCGCCGCTATCCCAGGTGCAGGCCAGCCGGCACAATGCGCGCGGGCGCCGCGGCGGAGGCGGTGCCCTCCCACCCTCGTGCCACCCGCGGCAGGATCGCCGCGCCGAAAGGAGTCAGCCATGCGTTCGTTCCGTTCCCCGTTCGTTCTCGCCCTCGCCCTGGCGGCGGCCCTGCCGCAGCTGGCCGCGGCGGCCGATGCCAAGTTCTCCGGCTTCCTGTGCTGCAACATGCGCAGCGACGGCAGCTGGATCAGCGACAGCAACTACGCCGAAGACGGCAAGCGGGTGATCCCGGCCGGCACGCCGGTGCAGGTGACCGGCTACGGCCGCTACCGGGTCAATGTGTTGATCGACGGCAAGAAGCAGTCGATCGGCAACGACTACAGCCGCGACCTGGGCAACGAGGCCTTCGCCCAGCGCTACGTGGTCGCGCAGGATCCCACGGCGAAGCTGGCGGCCTACCCGCCGAAGATCCGCGAGGCGATCGCCGCCAACCGCGTGACCAAGGGCATGACCCGCGAGCAGGTGCTGATGGCGCTGGGCTATCCGATCACCAGCGAGAACCCGAGCCTGGACGCGCCGCTATGGCGCTACTGGCTCGACAGCTTCAACGAGTTCCAGGTGTCCTTCGACGGCGCCGGCAAGGTCGAGAAGGTCACCGCCGATCCGAAGACCCAGAACCTGGTCTGGCAGCCGTAAGCCCAGTGTGCCCTGGCGCCGCGCTCCCGACGCGATGGGAGGCGGCGCGAGCGGCGCGCCGTGACCGCGGCCTGCCGCGACCATGGCCCACCGAGACGGCAGTACCGCACGCGCACTGCCACCCTGCTGCGCTCAGCGGCTCAGCACCTGCGGCGGATCGCTCCGCGTCGGGCCCTGTTGCGTGGCCTGCAGCGCCTGTTCCTGCTCCTGCGCCTGGCGCTGCGCCTGGCCCTGCTGCGCGCCCAGTTGCTGCAGCTGCTGGTAGGTCTCCTGCGCCGGCCGCGCGATCGCCTCGCTGGTGGGCATGTGCGCGCGGTTGGCGTAGGGATCGGGCGAAACGTCGCCGCCATTGCGGTACACGAACGCCAGTTCGCCGCCCTGGTGCGCGGCGGTGGGCCGGTTGAAGCCTACCGCCAGCTGATCGCGCTCGCTGAAGCCGTTCTGCCTGGCCAGCAAGGTCAGGCTGGCGGTCATGCGCTCGCTGTTGTCGTCCCAGCCCTTGCCGATCGCCTGTTCGGCCTGGGCCACGCCGCTGCGGACCCGCTCGTGCAGGGCGCGGTCTGCGGCACCCGGCGCGGCGGCCGGCTCACTGGCGCGCGGCGCAGGCGGTTCGGGTGTCGGCGCCGGTGCGGAGCCATCGCGGAATCCCGCCGGCAGCACATCGCGCGGCACCTGCGCGGCGTCGATGCCGAGCGCCTTCAGGTCGGCATGCACCGCCGGCGGCGTGCGCTCGGGGTGCTGCGCCTGCGCCCGGTCCTCGGCATCGGCGATCTGCGCCAGCGCGCGCTCGCCATAGTTCTGCGGATAGCCGCGCGCGTCGTAGAACAGCTTGCCCATCGCCTCCACGTTGCGCGGATTGTCGGCGTCGATCTTCAGGTCCTTGCCGAAGCTCAACCCGTCCTTGGCGGTGTAGGTGGCCTTGCTGCCCACGCCCTGCTTGTCGATGTAGCTGGCCATCTCGCTGCTGGCGTTGTACAGGTCCTTGAGCGTGGCCTTGGGATTGGTGCGGGTGACGTAGTCGGCCAGCGTGTTGACCCCAGCGATCTCGTCCTTGGCTTCGCGGGTGCGCTGTTCCTGCCCGTAGGCCTGGAGCGTGGCGGTGTAGTCGTGCGGCGAGGGCGAGGCGGCGATGCCGTCGACCTTGGCCGCGAACGCGGCATCGCTGCGGTCGATGGCGGCCTTGTTGATGGCATGGCCGATCTCGTGGCCCAGCACGATGCGGGCGGTGTTGGCCGAATCGTCGCGCGGTGCGTTCATCTTCGCCGTGGCCAGCACGTCCATCGGCAGCTCGATCTGTCCGGTGCGCGGGCTGTACGACCCGGTACCCGCCTCGGGGCTGGGCGCGAAGCCGGACAGCTGCTGTTGCCCGATCGCCTGTTCCACGCGCGTGCGCAGTTCCGGCGTGTTGTCCAGCATCTGCCGCAGCGCCTGGCCTTCCTTCGGATGCGCCTGCGCGAAGGTGTCGACCATGCCCTTCAGGCGTTCGTCGTCGTGTGCCATCTCCGCGCTCCTCAGGCGTCGACCAGGATCTGCAGCATCTCCACGCACGCCTGCGCGTCGTGTTCGCCAGCGTCCTTGCCGACGAAGGCGTACACGGCGACCGCGCCGCGTTCGAAATGCCAGCGGCCGGCGCTGCCCTGGCGCGGCGGCGCAATCCAGCGCGGCACGAAGCCGGCCGCGACCAGTGCCTGGCGATACGCGTCCAACGATTGCGTGCACCGCGCCGGCGCCGCGCCCGGCGCGGGGGTGAAGCGCAGGTCCAGCCGCGACGGCGGGGCATCGTCGGCATCGGCGACCGATTCCAGCGTGTAGCCGCCACCGCCGGCGAGCGTGCCGGACGCGCTGAACGCATGCCCGCCCTCATCCTCGACCTGCAGCCCGGTCTGCGCCGCGACCTGCGCGGCGACCAGATCCTGCCTGCCGCCGATCGCCAGGATCAACCGTACTACGCCTTGTGCCAGGTGCTCTGGCGTCATCTCCGACATGGTCCGCTCCGTGTGTGCAGGGGTGATCGAGGGGGAAGAAGAGTGCGCGCCGGCACAGGCGGCCAGCAGCGTTGTGGCCAGCAGCAGGGCCGCGCGCGGCGCCAGGCGCCTGCCGGCGACGTGCCGCGACCCGCGGCGATTGCGATACAGCATCCGCTCCATGAAACGCCTCTCCGTCAAACGCCTTCCGCGCACGCAGCGGGGCGCGGTCAGGCATGAGCATGCGATTGTAGCCAGCGCGTTGGCGTCTCGCAGCCAGCGGCTGCCCACGCCTCGCTGGAACGTCAATCCCAGTCGGCGCGCCGCTGCCAGACGAAGCCGGGCAGATCGATACGCTTGCGCGGCGTGCCGTCCCAGTCCACGGTGAAGCCCGCCGCACGCAACGCCGCGGCGACCTGCTGGCCGACCGCCAGGTCTGCGTCCTCCCGTCCTTCAAGATCGCCGAAGGCCAGCATCAGCCCGCCGCCGTCGATCGCGCGCTCCATGTCCTGGCCGTGATAGAAGCAGTAACCGTGGTAGCGCCGGTCCGGCGTGTCGGCCACCGCCTGGTTCACTTCGACGTGACCGTCGGACATGGTGTAGCCGGCATTGGCCAGGGCGCAGATGCCTGACGCGTGCAGTTGCTCGAACAGCGCATCCAGCCGGTCGCAATCGGTCTGCGTCGGCCAGGTCTGTTCTGCCTGCTGCTTGGCCTGCCACTGGCTGGCGACCGAGGCGCGCAGCATGGCCTCGTCGCAGTCGTCTTCGAGGATGTCCTCGAGCATCTCCTGGATCTCGTCCTGGGAGTAGAACCCGGACCAGACCCATTTGCGGATCTCGTCGTACACGTAGGCGTCGGATTCGTTCACGGTCGCTCCTGCGGTCTTCGGCGCATGCCGCGCGCACTGTAGCAGGGCCATCCACTCGCGTTGCTGACGATCGAATCAATACGCGCGGCCGCACCGGCCAGGCCGGCGCGACCGCACGCTTTCGTGCAGCGAACGAAGGCCGATCGACCTACTTGACCTCCACCGCGCCGAGATCGCACACCGCGGTATTGCGGGGATTGCCGCGCTGGTCGATGGCGGCGCAGCCGCTGCCTGCATTCAGCGCCGGGCTGTTGGCCGCGGGCAGCTGGGTGAGGGTCGGCCCGCCGTTGCTGGCGGGGGCCGACAGCAGCGGATCGGCCGCTTTCACGTTGCCCGCGGCCAGACAGGCGTTCGGCCAGACTGCGCCCTTGGCCGAGTACTCGATGAGGTTGTTGCCGGTGTTGCTCTGGTTGTTGCAGAACACGCGCTCGGTCTTGGAGTACAGGATGCTGTTGCGGAGGTCGAACTTGTCGCCGAACAGCGTCACCCACGGCGTGTTTTCGGCGAAGGTGACGTTGTTGAAGCGCACGCTGGGGCTGCCCTGGTCGCCGTTGGCCGGCTGCCAACCGACGTGCTGGATGGCCGCGCCCACGCCTTTCGCATAGTTGCCGTAGAAGGTGCTGTTGCTGACGTCGCAGGCGCCGTAGCAATCCAGGTACAGCGCGCCGGCGTTGCCCTGTTCGGCCTTGTTGGACAGGAAGCTGGTCTCGGCGACGTTGATGGTGCCCGGCGTGGTGATGGCGGTGCCGGCATGCGAGGTGTCGGTGAAGCCCATGCTGATGCGCGCGCCGCCGCCGGGGCCGCCGGTGGCGACGTTGTTGGCGAAGGTGGAGTACTTCACGTCGATGGTGTCCGGCGCGTACGCCCACAACGTGGCACCGCCGGAGCCGTTGGCGGCGACGTTGTTGCGGACCACGGTGCCGCATACCGCCAGCGTGCCGCCGCTGCCGACGCCACCCTTGAGATAGCCGGCCAGCGATGCGCCGTCGGTGTCGATCGCCCCGCCACCGCCGAAGTTGCCGGCATCGGGGAAGCCCTGCGGCGCATTGATCGCCTGGTTGTTGGCGAATTCCGAGCCGACGATGGTGAGCCGGCTGAGCTGGGTGTACAGCGCGCCGCCGAGCCAGGAGCTGTTCTTGTAGAAGCCGCTGCGGACGATGGTCACCTCGGCGTCGCTGCCGGCGAAGATGGCGCCGCCGCCGATGCTGCTGCGGTTGGCCAGGAACTGGCTGCTGATGACTTCCAGCTTGCCGCGGTAGCCGACCTTGATCGCGCCGCCGCCCCAGGTGCCCGGGTCGTAGGCCTGATTCGATGCCGGCTGCACGGAGCTGCCGTTCTGCAGTTTCAGGTTGCGCACCGACAGCGCGCTGCCGGCATTGACCAGCAGGATCCGGGCGGACTGGCGGCCGTCCAGGGTGATCTTGCCCTGGCCATCGATCACGGTGGGCGCCGCCGCCGCGATGACGATCGAACGGTCGACCGCGATGCTGGTCGGCTTGGCGCCGCAGTTGAAGGTGATGTAGCCGCCCTGCGCGACGGCGGAGGCCAGCGCGCTGGCGGTGCAACTGGCCTGCGTGCCGGTGCCGACCACCGTGGCCGCAGCCGGCAGCGCCCAGGCCTGCGGCACGCTGCATTGAGGCGCCGCGGGAACCGCAGCGATCGCCGTGGCGGCGGTCATGAGGGCAAGGACACCCAGCGCGCGTGCGCTGGTGGTGAGGGAGAGCGTCGTGGTCATGATCATGCTCGATAGGGTTGCGGGGGAACAACACGACGCGCGACAGTCATCCAACTGTCATCCACGTCGCTGACACCTTGAGTGCAACCGGCGGCCTGGGCCGACCGGCGGCACAGGGTGCTTGAGTGCGTGTTGATCGGCCACAACGCAGGTAGCAGATCGCGCGATTGCGTGCGCCGCGCATGCGACAGCGTGCCGATGCGCGGCGCGCGGCACGCTTTGGGTGCGTCGCAGGGCACGTTCCCGCATCGCATCCGGTCGCTGCGGATGCGCACGAGTCGCCTGGCCCGCGCTACAGCGTGTCCAGACCTTCGCGCAACTGCTGCGCCTGTGCGCGCAAGGCCTGCAGTTGCGTGGCCGGCAACTTGCCCAGTTGGCGGTAGACCATGTCCAGGCGACGATTGCGCCCCAGCGTGTCCTGGTGCCGCGCGAAGAAGTCCCAGTACAGCGCGTTGTACGGACACGCACGCGCGCCGGTCTTCTGCTTGCGATCGTAGCGGCAGCCCTGGCAGTAGTCGCTCATGCGGTCGATGTAGGCCGCGCTGCTGACGTAGGGCTTGGTCGCGAGCAGGCCGCCGTCGGCGAACTGGCTCATGCCCACGGTGTTGGGCAGTTCGACCCATTCGAACGCATCGACGTAGACGCCCAGATACCAGCGATGCACCGCCGCCGGATCCAGGCCGGCGAGCAGGGCGAAGTTGCCGATCACCATCAGCCGCTGGATATGGTGCGCGTACGCATCCTGCAGCGATTGGCCGATGGCGTGCTGCAGGCAGCGCATGTGCGTCTCGCCGGTCCAGAACCAGGCCGGCAGCGGCGTGTCGTGGCCGAGCGCATTGCGCGCTTCATAGCCCGGCATGTGTGCCCAGTAGATGCCGCGCACGTACTCGCGCCAGCCGAGGATCTGCCGCACGAAACCTTCCACCGCCGCCAGCGGCGCGGCGCCGGCGCCATAGGCCGCCAGCGCGTGCTGCACCACTTCCTGCGGCCGCAGCATCTTGGTGTTGAGGGCGAAGGAAAGCTGCGAATGGAACAGGCGCGGACTGCGCGTGCTCATCGCATCCTCGTAGCGGCCGAAATGCGGCAGGGCGTCGACGATGAACCGATCGAGGCAGGCCAGCGCCTCGGCCCGGTTCAATGGCCAGCGCACCGCCTCTGCCTGCGGTTGGCCGAAGCTGGCGACGCCGGCGGCCTGGATGCTGGCCCACAGCGCGCGGTGATCGTGGGTCGGGCGCGCATCGGGCGGTGGCGGCGGCTCGCCATGCCAGGGCTGGCGATTGTCGTGGTCGTAGTTCCACTGCCCGCCCTCGGGTGTGTCGTCCGCTGCCAGCAGGATGCAGTGGCGCTTGCGCATGTGCCGGTAGAAGTGCTCCATCAGCCACTGCCCACGCCCGCGGAAAAAGTCCGCCAGCTCGCCGCGGCGCGTGTAGAAGTGCGTGCTGTCCACCGCCTCGACGACGAAGGCCTGCGCTGCGCCCCACTGCCGCAGCTGTTGGTCCAGGCGCCATTCGTCCGGGTCCTGATACTGCAGGCGCTGCGCACCGTAGTGCGCCATCAGCGCATCGAGATTGGCGGGGATGGACTGGCGATTGCTGGCATCGTCGATCGCCACGTAGCGCACACGGTGGCCCGTCGCCCGCAGCTGGCGGGCGAAATCGCGCATCGCGCCGAACACCGCCAGGATCTTCTGAGCATGGTGCAGGACGTAGTCGGTCTCCTGCCGCACTTCCATCAGCACATACACCACGCCGGGATCGCGCACGTCGAACCAGGCGTGCGCGGGATCGAGCTGGTCGCCCAGCACCAGGCGCAGGGTGTGGGCGGTGGATGGCACCGGACTCATGCAGCGCGGCACGCCCGCGGGCATGCGGTGCGCCAGCGCACGACCCGGCTCATGGCGCCTCCAGCGCGCGCACACGCTTGCGCTCGCCACGGCAGCGGTCGGAACAATACTTCACCTCGTCCCAGATCTTCTCCCACTTCTTGCGCCAGCGGAACGGCCGGCCGCAGTGCAGGCAGGGCTTCTCCGGCAGATCGTGTTTCTTGCGCATACGCGATCCGCAGTTCGCTCAGGGGGCGCTGTCGCCTACGGCTGCGCCGGCCACTCGCGGAACACCACGCAGACCGTGGTGGGGTCCAGCATCGCGAACTCGCGTGCGCCCCAGGGCTTGAGCGCGACGGTACGGCAATTCGGATGCAGCCACTGCGGCGCACGTGCGGACAACTCGGCATAGATCGTGTCGATGCTGTCGGTTTCGATGCCCAGTTCCGGCCGGTCCTTCGCCGCCCACTCGGCGTTTTCCACCAGATAGGCCTTGGCGCCGTCGCGCGCGATCACCGCCATCGTGGCGTCCTGGTACAGCACCTGGAATCCCAGGCCGCCGCCGAAGAAATCCAGTCCGTCCTGCATGCGCGCGTAGAAGATCTTGGGAATGAGGTTCTTGAACATGGAGCGACCTTGCGTCCGTGACCAGTGGCGAGTGTAGCGGGGCGGTCCTGGCTCGGCATGATGACAAAAACAGGGTCGCCGGACGCCTGCCGCGCGCGGGGGCTGGCAATGCCGCAGGCGGCTACACTGGCCAGCCTTCTTGCCGTCTCGACCCCAGCCATGACGTTCCGCTTCACCTGCAGCGCCTGTGATCAGCTCCACGAGGGGATGCCTGGCTTCAGCGTGGCGGCGCCGCTGAGCTATGCGCTGATCCCCGAGGAGCAGCGTGCCACCCGCTGCGACCTGGGGTCGGACGACTGCGTGATCGACGAGACGCACTTCTTCGTTCGGGGCTGCATCGAGATTCCCGTGCACGGTCACGCCGAGCCGTTTTCCTGGGGCGTGTGGGTCTCGCTCAGCGAAGCCAGCTATCTGCAGTGGGTGCAGTGCTTCGACCAGCGCGAGCGCGCGCACGTCGGGCCGTTCTTCGGCTGGCTGAACTCCCGCCTGTCGCCGTATCCGAACACTGCCGGCCTCAAGACCCACGTCCACCTGCGCGATGACGGGATTCGCCCAAGGATTGAACTGGAGGCGACCATGCATCCGCTCGCGGTCGAACAGCGCGAAGGCATCTCCGAGCAGCGGGTGGCCGAACTGTATGCGCTGATGACGCACACATCCATATCCGTCGCGACGGACCTGGGGACGAGGCCATGACACTGTCGGGTGACGTGGCACGCCGCACAGGCACCGGCCCCCGCATCGGAGCAGCACATGGGATATGAGTATCGCCTGACGTTTGCCGGCGCCGATCCAGCAAAGGTACGGCATGCCATCGGCCAGCTGCCGGGCGTGGAAGATGCGGACGCACGCGACGGGGATGCCGGCGCCACCGCCGCGCTGGCACGACCGATGCCGGACGCGATGATGTGGTGCACCGCCGATGGCCTGCTCTTCTGCGCGAACACCAGCGAGGGACTGCGCTGCCTCGGCACCTTCATCGCCCGCCTGACCAGCACGTTCGGGGCGGTCGAGGTGGCGGAACTGGAATGACCGGCAACGCCGACCGCGCGGTGCTGCGCCGGCCGCGCCGACTACACTACCGCCGATGACCTCGCCCCTGCCCCTGCCGCCGCTGCACCCGCTCGCCGATCCCGCACCGCCCGCCGCCCGCAACGCCGTGGCGCTGGGCAAGCGCCTGTGCCGGCAGGTCGGCCAGGCCATCGCCGATTTCGGCATGATCGGCGCCGGCGACAAGGTCATGGTGTGCCTGTCCGGCGGCAAGGACAGCTACACCCTGCTCGACATCCTGCTGCAGCTGCAGCGCAAGGCGCCGGTGCCGTTCGAGCTGGTGGCGGTGAACCTGGACCAGAAGCAACCGGGGTTTCCCGCCGACGTGCTGCCGACCTATCTGCGCCAGCGCGGCGTGCCCTGGCATGTGATCGAACAGGACACCTATTCGGTGGTCACCCGGGTGGTGCCGGAAGGCAAAACACTGTGTTCGCTGTGCTCGCGGCTGCGCCGTGGCGCGCTGTACCGCTACGCCGCGGAGAACGGCTTCACCAAGATCGCGCTGGGGCACCACCGCGACGACATCGTCGCCACGTTCTTCATGAACCTGTTCTTCCACGCCAAGCTGGCGGCGATGGCGCCGGTGCTGCGCAGCGACGATGGCCGCCACGTGGTGATCCGGCCGCTGGCCTACGTGCGCGAGGACGATATCGCCGCCTACGCGCAGGCACAGGCCTTCCCGCTGATCCCCTGCACGCTGTGCGGCAGCCAGGAGACGCTGCAGCGCCGCCAGGTCGGCCAGTTGCTGCAGCAGTGGGACCGGGAGCATCCGGGGCGGGTGGAGCAGATCGCCCGCGCGCTGGGCAACGTGCATCCGGCGCAGCTGGCCGACCGCGCGCTGTTCGACTTCGCCGCGCTCGGCGGCGCGGCCACGGCCGGCGCCTGGGCGGACGACCCGTTGGGCTGATCCATCTCGCTGAACCGCCCGATGCGGTGCTGGGGCGGGCGCGATGCGACAATGGCCACCGCTCTCCGGCGCATGCCGCCGGACCGTTCCGTTTCCTTCCGCTGGATGCTCGATGTTCTTTCGCAATCTGACCCTGTTCCGCTTCCCCACCACGCTCGATTTCTCCGAGGTCGAAACGCTCCTGCCGGAGGCCCAGCTCAAGTCGGTCGGCCCGCTGGAAATGAGTTCGCGCGGCTTCATCTCCCCGTTCGGCCGCGACGAGCAGGAAGCGCTGTCGCACCGCATCGCCGACTTCCTGTGGCTGACCGTCGGCGGCGAGGACAAGATCCTGCCCGGCTCGGTGGTCAACGACCTGCTCGCGCGCAAGGTCGCCGAGATCGAGGAGAAGGAAGGCCGGCGCCCCGGCGGCCGCGCACGCAAGCGGCTCAAGGACGACCTGATCCATGAGCTGCTGCCGCGTGCCTTCGTCAAGTCCTCGCGCACCGACGCCATGCTCGACCTGCAGCACGGCTACGTCGCCGTGGACACCTCCAGCCGCAAGACCGGCGAGAACGTGATGTCGGAGATCCGCGGCTTGCTCGGCAGCTTCCCGGCGTTGCCGCTCAACGCCGAAGTGGCGCCGCGCTCGATCCTCACCGGCTGGATCGCCGGCGAACCGCTGCCCGAAGGCCTGAGCCTGGGCGAAGAATGCGAGATGAAGGATCCGATCGAAGGCGGCGCGGTGGTCAAGTGCCAGCACCAGGAGCTGCGCTGCGACGAGATCGACAAGCACCTGGAAGCCGGCAAGCAGGTCACCAAGCTGGCGCTGGTGCTCGACGACCACGTGTCCTTCGTGCTCGGCGACGATCTGGTGATCCGCAAGCTGAAGTTCCTCGACGGTGCGCTGGACCAGCTCGAGCATGCCGACCAGGACGGCGTGCGCGCCGAACTGGACGCGCGCTTCGCGCTGATGAGCGCCGAAGTGCGGCGCCTGTTCCTGTTGCTGGAAGAGGCGCTGAAGCTGAGCAAGGCCGACTGATGCTGCGGCGCAAGCGGGTGCACGCGGCTGTCACCGTGCGCACCCGTGCCGGCGGTATGCTGTGCCCATGCCCGATCTGCTCCGTCGCCTGATCGCGCCGCCCCCGGCGGCCGTCGAACGCGACCTCGTCCGCTTCCGCCTGGACGAGCGCGAGGTCGAGGTGCTGCGCGTGCGCGACCCGCGCGCGCGGCGCATCAAGCTCAGCGTGGACGAACGCGGCGCACGCCTGACCCTGCCCCTGCGGGCCAGCCTGATCGCCGGCGAGCGCTTCCTGCTGGAGAACCGCCAGTGGCTGGCGCAGCAGCTCTCGCGCTATGTCGCCGCCGAGACGCTGACGCCGCTGCGCCCGGGCGAGGCCGGCGAACTGCCGCTGCGCGGGCAGTCGCTGCCGGTGGCCTGGCACGACGCCCGCTACGCGCGCATCGAGGTCGCCGACGGCGTGGCCCATCTGCACCTGCCGCCACGCGGCGGCGACGCGGCGCTGCGCCGCGCGCTGCGCGATTTCTACGAAGCCCAGGCCCGCGCCGACGTCGGCCGCTGGCTGCCGCAGTACCTGCCATCGCTGCCGCGCGCCCCGCGTGCGGTGCGCTACAAGGTCATGTCCTCGCAGTGGGGCTCGCTGGCGCCCGACGGCAGCATGGCGCTGGATCTGGCGCTGGTGCTGGGACGCCCCTCGGCGTTCGAGTACGTGCTGGTGCACGAGCTCTGCCACCTGATCCAGGCCAATCATTCGCCGGCGTTCTGGCACGAAGTGGAAGCGCGCTTCCCCGACTGGCGCGCCGAGCGCACCTGGTTCCACCAGCATGGCCGCCAGCTCAAGGCGCATCTGCGCTGGCTGCTGCGGCCGGATCGCGACTGAAGGGTCCATCCACGAACGGTGGGAAACGCTCCGTAGAAGCAGCTTTCGCCGCGATGCGCGTTCTCGGCAAAGCGCATCGCGGCGGAAGCCGCTCCTAAAGGACAGGCTGCATCCGACAGATCGGCTTGGGCGAGAGCGCGTTCGTCGAAGCGCTCGAAGACGCTGCGGCGGGTGCGCCCGGACCGCGGCCGAACACCGAACATCGCGGCGCGATCGACGGCTGCGGCGATGCTGCGCTCGGGCGGCGAATCGGGCACGCATGCTGCGCTGCGGCACGACATGGCGCAAACAGGGATGCGAACAAGGGGGAATGAGCAGGCGGGTGGGCGCGCCGATGCGGTCGCATCGCGGTGTGTTGGCCCAGCGCTGCGGAAGCAGAACTCCATGCAGCGCCCGGCGGCCCCCTCTCCTCCCGCCTACCGCGAATCAGGCGCGACCTCCGGCGCCAGCGAGGCGGTACGGTCCGTGCGGCACTACGCCGGCATGTCAGGACGCCGGGATCGAGCCGCGTACACAGGACGTATCGCGTCTACGCCTGTTGACGGCAGGCGTGGGCGCAACTTAAGCGAAAATTTTTCTACACACAAGCTTCACGATGGGTGTGTAGGGAACACACCTACAGGCCTGTCCGCATGCCCCCGACGTGGGTGCGTTCGGCGTGGCGATGGACGCCGTAGCGGTCGTCAACCGCACTGCCCGCGGCGCCCCGCCCTGCGAACGCTTCCGCATCAGGCGCTGCGCGCATAGTCGAAGCCGGCTGGCGCAGGCTGGATCGCCAGCACCGGCAACGCCTGCTCCGGCAGCGGGACCGACGGTGCCGCATCGGCCAGCCGGAACACCGCCACCGCCTCGCTCAGACTGCCGGCCTGCTGCTCCAACGCGCGCGACGCGGCCGTGGCCTGCTCCACCAGCGCCAGGTTCTGCTGGGTGCTGCGGTCCATCTGCGCCATCGCCTGTCCGACTTCGTCGATGCCGGCGGCCTGCTCCTGCGAGGCCGCCGCAATGCCCGCCATGAGGGCATTGACCTCGTCCACCGAGGCCAGCACGCGCCCCATGGTGCGGCCGGCGTCGTGCACCTGCGCCGAGGCCACCGCGACCTGGTCCACCGAGGCCTCGATCAGGCGCTTGATCTCCTTGGCCGCATCGGCCGAGCGCTGCGCCAGCGCGCGCACCTCGCTGGCGACCACCGCGAAGCCGCGGCCCTGCTCGCCGGCACGCGCAGCCTCCACCGCGGCATTGAGCGCCAGGATGTTGGTCTGGAAGGCAATGCCGTCGATCACCGCGATGATCTCGCCGATCTTGCGCGAGGCGGC